>JASHYD010001459.1 GCA_030043175.1 Xanthobacteraceae bacterium
CCGATCGCGCCGTCAATCCGTTCCTGCCACTTTCCTCAACAAAGAAGGAAGGGCTCGGCATCGGGCTGTCGCTGTGCCGGTCTCTTATCGAGGCTCATGGCGGCCGCATCTGGCTCGACGCCAGTGCGCCCGGAGCCGCCATTCATTTTACTTTGCCCGTCGCCAAATTCACCGCCGCCTTCCAATCGTCCTGCCATGACTGAGTCGATCCACATCGGGCTCGTCGACGACGATTCGGCGGTCCTCGATTCCTTGCAACTCTATTTCGCGCGCCACCGTGTTGGGACCTCGTGCTTCGCGTCGGCGGAAGCGCTTCTCGCCAGCCTTGATGGCGGCGCACAACCCGACTGCATCGTCTCCGACATCCGCATGCCGGGCATCTCCGGACTCGACCTCCTCCAGCGCCTCAAAGAAAGGCGTTCCATTGCCCCCCTCATTCTAATTACGGGGCTCGGGGACATAGAAATGGCGGTTGCCGCGATCAAGAGCGGCGCATTTGACTTTATTGAAAAGCCGTTCGACGAAGGCCGCCTTCTCGTCAGCATTCGAAGGGCTGCAACGCTCGGTCGGCAGCAGGCGAGGGACGCAGCGGAAATCGAAAAACTGCGATCGCGCTTCGATACGCTCTCGGTGCGGCAACGCCAGGTCATGGAGCTTGCTACCGCTGGGATGTCAAACAAGGAAATCGCCTCCCACCTCGACATCAGTCCGAAGACTGTGGAGAACCATCGCGCGTGGGTGATGGAGCGCATGGATGCAAAGAGCCTTGCTGAGCTGGTGCGCATTGCCATGAAGCTCGAGGAGCGGCCATCCTGATTGGTCATTGAAATCATTTGGTTATCGGCAACACCGGCCTCACCCGGACCTGTACCCAAACAGCGCCACCGGAACTAGATACCGCCACCTCGAGGCGCGCATGACGCAGACACTGCCCGGCTGCCGCGCAAGCAGGCGCCCACCGGGCGCGCGGCGGCGTGGGTCGCGGCCCGCAGCAGAGCGCTCGGTTATCGGCTCCGCAAACAAGGTTGCGGGCGGGGCGCCGCCCGCGCCCGCGACCGTGGTGCCCCATCGATAGGGACGACGGCTCACCCTCGATAGCTCTCGATAGCTTCTGTGCCCACCGCACGTGCGCGAGCCCAGGAGTGGGCCAGAAGCTGCTATGGCCTCTCCGCCGCATGGGCGACTGTGACTGTAGTCTAAATCTCCCACACCAGCGCGAGGGGGGAAGATAGAGAGTAGTGACTACAACGAAGTTCGACCACGATTTTCCGGGCGAGACAAACGAGTGGCGAGTACTCAGTCGGGCAGGACATACCGCTAAGGCCTCAATACGTACGCGGGCGCCGTCGTGTTCTGACCCTTGTCGCAGCATCCGGCGAGGAAGTTCGGCCGGTATGGATTGGCGAAGCTATTGTTGCCCTGCGGCAGCTGTCCGACCTTCGGCGTACCGTTGATGCGCGCGAGAACGCGCTCGCGTGCTTGCTCGATCTGCCGCAACAGTGCATCGACATTCCAACCCACGAGTTTGCCCTTCCAGTACACGACCTTGCCTGCGATCAACACGTCACGTACATGTCGGGGGTTCATCATCGTCACTACCGTACCTGGCACGTTGTTCATCGGCCATGTGTTGATGTTGCGCGCGTCGAGAACGACAATGTCGGCCTCCTTGCCAGGGGTGAGTGTTCCGACCTTGTCGAGAATGCGGTTCGACGCGGCGCCCGCAATAGTGGCCATCTCGATGACCTGTCGGGAGGTGACGGCTTGCGGCACCGGAAGACCGCCTGGATTGCTCTCCGGAAATGCGAGATCGTTTGCCAGCGCGCGCTGCAGACAGAATGCACCACGCATCAGCGAAAACGGATCCGTGGTCATGTTTGTGTCAACGTCTGGGCTGAGACTGGGCAGAATGCCATGATCTAGCGCCTGTTGAAATGGCGGCATCCCGTGCCGCATCTGCATCTCGATCAGGACCGCGATTGACACGTGAGCGCCTCGGTCGCGCCAGATCTGCCACGCCTTGGATCGGTTCTCTTTGGGATACCCGGAAGAGCCGTAACTGATCTGCGCGAGCGGCTCATCCTGCCATCGTGTGCAATGGATAAAAGTCACATCTGACCAGTCGGTGCCGTTACGGGCATCCGCGGCCGCATCGATCACGACTTTGGGGGCACCCACGTTGTGATTGTGAATCGACGCGCCGAACGCGCGGGCGAGCTGCCATCCGGTGTAGTCGGCGCCCGGCGCTGCGGGCCCTGGACCGCCACCGAATCCAAGCGTCACCAGTTGATCTCTCGAGCTGAAATATGTTTTCGCGATACGACCGATTCCCTTCGCCGTGTCGTTCATCGCTCCGGGAAACTCGTACGGGATACCGTCGCTCCTGCGATCGATGCCGCCAGTGTAGGCGTAGACCATTCGCCGGCCCGAATCCATCAGACCTTTGATCATCGCGTCGGTGTGTTCGGGTGTGTGCGAGGATTGAGAGGTATCGGTTCCCGTGGTGATGCCCTCGCT
Source organism: Xanthobacteraceae bacterium (assembly GCA_030043175.1). The sequence goes on from JASHYD010001459.1 coordinate 2,518, forward strand.
GATTTCGCTGAGGCATGCGACGAGTTCCGAGATGTAACAGTCCTCCGGGTCGTACGGCACACGACCCAGGTCCCAGATGACCTCGTTTGGATTCGCTGGATTTGCGATGCGGCCAGCAGTCCAGATATTCTGGACAACCGAACCGTAGGTCTCTTGCGGCCACGGACCCGCGAGCAGCCCATCGGGGATGATGCTGCGTTGCAACGTTTCGTACTGATGATGGTGCGTGGTGATGAAGCCCGGCATGACGATTGTTCCGTTGCAGTCGACGATTTCGGCGTCGCCCGCGGAGACCGTTGGTGCGACTTCGGCAATTCTCTTCCCATCGATCAGGACGTCGGCCCTTTCGAAGTCGCCCACCCTCGGGTCGAGACTCAGCACGGCACCGCCGCGCAGGAGAATTCGGCGCTGTCGGCCGTCGCCGACCAGGCCCTGGAGATCTGAAGGACTCGCCGAGCGCAGGCTTCCGAGCTGTCCCTCACTCACGTTATCCGCTGCCCTCCCGCCGCCAGCGGCAGGAATCGTGGCGCCTGCAAGTCCCGCTGTGCTCGCTTTGATGAAATCGCGTCTGTTCATCGGACCCCTCTTCGTGTTTGCCGCCAAGCGACCTTCGTGGTTCACCGCACGCTGATTGTACCATTTTAGCGTGATTTTGCATTCCGCTGCGATGGGCGGTCTGGACGGCGTGGTCTCGCAGATCGCGGGCCCGGCCTATGATTGATCGAACCTGTCGCCGACGCTCGTAGAGCCCACGTGATCGTCCCATCAATTGCGGCGACGGCCTGGCATGCGCTGTTCGCCGTCGCAGCAGACCCTGAGATATCGGCGCCGCACCCGGTGACCGATGGCCATACAGAACCAGTTTTCCGCGTGTTCTCTGACGGTGCAATCGCGTTGGGTTCGGCATTTCTTTTGTTGATCGGCAATGCCGCAAGATGGTGCCTGAGAGACCGATTGCGTCTCCCGCGCGAACATAGGAAACCGGGCTAAGCCGCTCTGATTAAGACCGGAAGAACTTGAAGCCACCCGAAACCATGTGCCATCACGCTCGCGAGGCACGAGCGTGTATTGGCTTGGCCTGGGCGAGTTTACAAATAATGATGGCCACGCGAGCGGCCAGTGAGCATTCGCGCGCATTGACGGCTTGGGCAGATGCGGTCCTGGCAGATGCGCTCTTGAAGGGGCGCACTACTGCGAAGCTTCGTCCAGTTCTTTTTCCAACCGGTCGCGATCAGCGACGTGCATCACGTAAAGCTGTTCGAATAGGTCCAACAATTTCTCGGACGCCGATACGTTGTGGCCGTCGCGTCGCAATTGAGCGACCATCTCACGCTGCCGGGCAATGTGCCGCTCGGCTTCGACGACGTGCCGTCGAGCTTGCTCCAGATGGTTCGATATCGTGGTTCGGTCCATGTGTTGTTGTACGAGCAACGTGTGACTGCGTCCCGCCGTTCCGGCCCGTGGGAATGTCGCTTGCCGCACCGGGTGCGGCCAGTCAGCGCCGGCTTATGGGCGCACTGGAATCGAAGCTCGCGGCCGGGATTGCGCTGTCGCCTGGCTCGGCATACTGGTTGCCTATCACCGGCAACTACCAACGGGCGTCGGTAGCTGAGAGACCGGTCGTGCTTCCGCCTGAACAAAGGAAAGGGAGCCACGGGTGGCGCAGTTCCCGCTGTTATCGCTGCAAGAGCTTCTCCGCAGGAGTGCCGAGAACCGCCGGCAGTGCGCCGATCTGACGTGTCGTTGTCGGTTTGCGTTGAGGGAAATGAGAGCGGCGACGCAGACAACCATCGTCGAGTCGCGGTCGCTAATGCGAGAGGTCGATGTCCTCCTTTACGCACCGCCCAAGGGCTGGCTACGGATGCGACCCTAGAGAGGATGATGCGCGGTACCGCCTGCTCCAGCCTACGCGCGAGAAGATCGTCGTTGGGCGCCACCGGGTAATTTGTCGGCCCTTTCGCACCTTTTCGGCCGGAAGTGCGAAACATGATGCGGCCATTTGCTCTCGAGATCACTGAGGATGATTTCGGCTTTGCGGCGGGTCATCGCCGCCATGGACCACGCCAGTTTGACACGGCAAGCAGGCAGGCAAGCCTCGGCCCATGCGCGACAACATCATCGCCGGGCGGCGGCCGGTGCTCTGCCGACCCCGTTCGATCCAATTGGGCACGACCGTCGCGCCAAGCTTGGCGCCGCGGCTGCAACGCATGCGCAGGCCGAAAGATGGCACCGGGGCATCGTCAGGCCAGCCGTCCATATGGACCGCACGCTCGTGGCCGCAGTACCGGCAAACCTACACCGACGCCGTGGCGGCGCATGCTGCGAGCGTCGTGGGATGGATTGGCTCCTCATCCCTGGCGATCCAACCGGCTAAAGAACATACAGGGAACGAGATCAAGTGGCCATGATCGGTTCCCGGAGGGGAACCAATGTAGCTCTGTCCGGTTTACGACTTTGGCCCTGGCAAGGACCCTTGCCATTGTGACTGCGGCGCCGGATGGCTTGGCACTCTCTCTCCCCGCGCACCGCCAAGAACCGGGCGCCGCGTCTTCTTAAATCAGATCAGGATCGCGCAAGATGAAGGAAGTTCAAGTAGGATGCGTTCTGCTCGCAACAATCGATGCTGGCTAATACCATGCCCGGGTATTTTCGCCCGGCCGCGGCCGAGGCAGTCCGCGATGCCTGCACTCTCATGACGCCTTCAGGCTCTGCAGTAACAGATACCGAATGTCGGGCGAACCAAGGCGTGCCTTGCAAGACACCGGAACAGCCTCAGTCCGCAATGCCAGGCAGCAGGAGCATTTCCCCGTGCGCATGAGCGCCACTAGAATACCCGCGCGCGCCACTATGGTTACTATCGCCATTATCACCATTTCGGTGGCGCGTAGCGATCTTGATCTTGATAGCTCTTGGTTACGGATTTAGGCGGACGGTCAAGTACCATTTTAGGAAATCATCGAACAGCGCCTGACGCTCGGTGTCCATGAGTTGAGGGGCAGGCTTTTCATTCTTTTCGCCGTTTCCTG
>JASHYD010001460.1 GCA_030043175.1 Xanthobacteraceae bacterium
CGTAGGCTCCCACAGTTCCCGGCCGCAGCGCGGGGACGTCGATGTAAAATGACGGTAGCCTTTCCGTGATGGTCATCGTGATGCCCCTCCGCAGGGACGCATCTGCGTTTGAGGCCCAACTCGGCAGTTCCTATTCGAGTTGCAGCGCGTGGCGTTTGTGGACCTCGCCGACTGCCTTTGGTCGTCGTCCTATCGAATGGCCCCTTCACGTGCGCAGGCAATGCGCATACAAGGACATCACGTTGGCTCCGCCTGGAGAGCCAAGCTAACAGGAAACGGATGGCTCTGTTGGGCGACGCTGTCGTGGAGGTGCTCCAGCCAGTCCCACTGTTTTTACCCATCGTTTGACCAGACCTACAACCAAAGATACTGAAAGGGCCCTGTTAGTTGACGATGGGTAAAGTTTCCTACGATGGCCGGGTCCGGCATGTCTCGATCTGAGAGAAGCCGACAGGGTAAAACGCGGAGGAAACGAGCCTCCTTAGCCGTAGTACCATCTACGACATCGCCACCGCTAGGACCCTTGGTCCGGGCAAGCTCCCTTAGCTATGCGTAACTTACTGACAAAATTTATCTTTTCAGTGGTAGAAATTGTACAAAAAAGAACAATAAACTCTCCTTGTACATTGGCTGCCAATGCACTGGCTTCCCGCGGCGCCGCTATCGGTAAACCGACGCTTGCGGATGCCGCACCCGCTGCGGCCGGGCGGCTCGGGCTGGGCCGAGAAGAGTTTGCGGCACCGCGCGAGACCAGCCAACGAGTTACATTACCAGAAAGTAAATTGCATAACACTCGCCACCCGGATCATATCATAGCGTTTGATGAACCCGAGTAACATGAAGCCTTCGCCCGCGTTGCTTTACCAGCGCGGGCTTCTGCAACAGGAACTAGTCTAAATATTCGGCGCGTCGTATTGCCACTCCTCACGAGCAGGACCGGGGTGAACTTCAGCGCCTAGTATCTCCGCATACACCAAATGGCTCTTCAGCTCGGGCAGCATCTTTGTTGCCCACTGTCTGAGAGTGGCGTTGTCGCCGTTCTGAACGTAATGCTCGAACAAACTGATCTCGTTCTGATCGCTCTGGAGTAGACCCCCGCTGTAGGCGTCGTCGAAGCTCTGCCCCCAGAGAGTCTGAAGCTTGGTGAGTTTCTGCTGGTGCTCGCAGTCGAAGGCGGCCGGAATGTCGGCGTTCACCTTCCCCGTGCTCACCATCGTCTTCAGCGCGTTCGTCGCCTTGATGTGGTCAAGTACAACCTGCCGCGCAAAGTTCCTTTCTGTGCTGTCGCCCCTCTGCTCGGCCAGTCGGGCCGCCTGATCATCGAGCATGTTGCTCAGAACGGCTTTCTTGACAAACTCCGGCGTCGAGATCGCTGTACCGGTCAGCGTGGCGCCCGTCGTATGCGGCGCAGTCGTGCACTGTGCGAACGCGGGCACGCTCAATAGAGCGCATGTCGTCGCAAGGGCGAGGGTGAATTTCATGACATACTCCTATACAGGTCCGATGATGGGACCGCGCGGCAGGCGGCTCATGCTGCACAAGCGGGTCATTCGAAGACTTAGCTGATTGCAATTCTTTTCATTTGCGTCGAAGTACTGTCAGCCCGTCACAGAGTGACAGCGCTGGCGATACTCTGCACTTTTAGGCGCGTCGCGCTGCTTCCTCGGTTATTGATCTGAGTCAATTCTCTCTCCCGGTGACCCGCATCATGCATCGAGCCGCGCGCTCTTTCGGCTCCGCCTATTCGGTGCAGCGAAGGCGCGACCCGCTTTTTGGAATGCTGGGGGACTTGTGAGTGGAAGAGGGCGAGTTGCGGCTGTATCGATCAGCCCCAAAGATCGATACGTGCCGGAGGTCATCATGCCGCCGAGCACAACCGGTGCTGCCTCGGCACGCGGGCGATCATGCACACGGTCGCGTTCTTATCTTTGTGGCCCCCAGCCCCTGCTGCGATGTTCCCCATGCAGTGACCCAGGCCGAGCGTCATTCTGAGCTTCAGCTGGAGAAACGGTTGCCAAGGCAAGAAACGTCAGCCCTGATTTGTTGACCATGCTCGCCTCCTCGATTGCCTAGGACCCGGCAGCCCATTCGGAACCTCGAGACCCCGTCCGGGATCACCGGAAACAGCCCAGTGATCCCGTGGTGGCCCGCCTCCGGCTCGATCAAAAATCCGGCTTGTCCGCACGCGGGACCTCCGACTCCTTGTGGTTATAGTACTCATACCTGTTTTCAGCGCAGACGATTTCCCGCCATTCGGCGGGGTCGCGCGCATAAGTTATGGTGGCGGTCCACGGCGTCGTGAAGGTGCCTTCATCCTCGACCGTGAGATGGATCTGCAGGTACTTGCCGGTGTAATTGACATTGAGAGGTCCCTGAGCTCGCATGAGCTCCTTGTCGCCGCGTTCCAACGCGCCTTTCGCTTCTTCGTAATCGAGCAGCCTGTAGCGCTCCACCACGTGCAGGCTCTTGGTGTAGGGGGTGCCGAACAAGTCGATCATGGCAAACGGCCGTTCGGTCTTCACCCCCACCGTGTCTATCACCAGGGTATCGCCTTCGTAATGGGCGACGGAATCCCCGTGCCAGGACTGCGTCAGCGGCTTGGGATGAGGCTCATTCAAGCGTACCCAGCGGATTTCGTGATCCTCGTTGTAGAGAATCGTGACCTTGTCTGGCTGCTGCAGCATCTGCATTGCGCCATGCTTGAAAATATACGGCACCGGTTCGGGCCAACACTGGTTGGACGGGCTCGGAAAGGTGATGCCGGCCAGCGAGACTTCGCCATACTTCTTCACGACTTCTGCAGCCCACGGCTGCAAGATCGGATTGGTGTAATCGCCCACCAGCTGGTCGTAGTTGCTCACGCCGTTCCGGCGCGACCTGTTCGTTACCGGAGCGGGACCGGATTCCGGCGGCTCGAACCAGGGAAGCGACCCGTGGCGCCAAATGCCGGAGAAATCCGGAATAGACGCGGTAGCCTGCGCAGCGCCCTTGTCTGTCACCGTCTGCCCCATGGTAGCCGTCACAGTTGCCGCCGCCAATGCCAGCGATAAAAGGAAAACCTGTCGCCCAATGCGCATGCCTGCCTCCCTTTCATGGCTCGCCAACGATCTACGAGCGTTACGAATTTTATTCCAAAATACGGGAGCTGCGCACGACTATTTTCAGCGCTGGTCCGCCGGTGGATGTGCGCGGCATGCGTCCGGGGCAGTCAGGGTGCTGCTGCCTTCCTGGTTCCTTCCGATCAGCAACGCCCGGTTCACTCAACGGCGAGCGCGCCGCAGCCAATCGACGGAGTCTGCAACCCAAACTGTGTCATAGTTGTTTGGGAAACTGTTTCTGTTTTCCGCAAAGCGTTGTGCCGGAACGATCCGACCAGGCCCGCCACACGGAGGAATATCATCGTCGAAGGGGTGTCCGTTGTGTACCCTGACCTCACGCTTGCGGATTTGGGTGGAAAGCGACGCAGCACGATCATCCCGCGCGACCATCTCTGCCGTCACCATCACATGCTGTCCGGGCGAGAAACCGGAGAGACAGATGCTGAGCGGAATGTCCTGAAGGTCATTGTCCGGTTGGACCCGAATGGTCGGACCCGCCGCAGCACTGGGCGCGGGGTGGCGATGGCAGCTGATGCCGCCGCGCCGATCACATGCGAGGAAATCGAGAGGCTTGCCCTGCTCGATGCCCGGTTCGCGTCGGCCATCGTGTCTAAGTGTCTCCCGCCCACAGAAAGCGAGTATGGGCGCTATCCTGACGTCCTCCCACCCGGAACGACGGCTGGCGGATCGTGATCGAAATTCAGTTGTCAAATACATTCCAGACCGAGATTTCGGCACCGCTGCCTCCACTACGATCACAAGGGCATTCCGCTGCTTCCCCACGCAAAAGCCTTCCCACACTTTCATGAGCCAGTCAGGTCACGAGAGTGATTTCACGCAGGAACTCGAAAAGCGAAGGTTCCACCGCTGCGGCTCGCAGTACGGCATCAAAGGCTATTCGCCGCCCTAACTGCAACTTAGTCATCGGTTTGCTGTAATCATGCCAGGCGCATCCGAGTATATCCTCGGCCCGCGTCGACGTCGGCGGTCTATGTTGGGCAAACCCATCAAGGTGACGAAGAAGAAAGGCCTCGTGACACGGCTCCTGCCAGATGACCCTTGATATCGATGTCCTGCGCAAGCCGTTCCGCACGTCGTCGCTGCTGGAGATCATGGTCGACCTGATCGGAATCCATCAAGACCACTCGCAGGCGAAACTCCGATCGCCTATGGCGACGTCGATCGATTTCTTGTTGAGCCTTGCGTAGTCGGGAAATCGGGTCGCCTGCGCCCGGACTCAAGTTGACGACCTCCAGATGGAAGGGTCTGTTTCGCTCGCGCAGGAAGTTGTTCAGGAGCTGCCCATGAGCTTGCTCGGATTCGCCCTCGCAACCGAAAAAAAGACTGGTGTTCGCTGGGGGATGAACGCGTGGCGCCTCCTCATCCGATTTGCGGAACCGCGCCGTACGCACCGCCGACGTACTTTTTATAAAGATTATCGCTCCATCGTAGGTACCCCCGCCCGATACTTGCCGCATGGCCAAGAAGCCCGAATCGCCGAAGCCGACGATGTGGACCGTCTACAAGCTGGCAGCCAAGCAGATACGGCTTGGTACGGTCGAAGCCGTGGACGAGCGCGAGGCAATTCAGAGGGCGGTCGAAGAGTTCAAGCAACCGGCAACGAAGCTTTATGCGGTGCGGCGACCGTGATGAAGCCGCCAGTGCAGCGGCCGCGTCTGCCAGAAAGGGTAAAGAAATAGACCCGACCCTCATTGGACGAGGGCCGGGTCTACTCACAGTACATGGGGATGAGCATAAACCCCACGTTCCTGCTAGCTGAACGCTTATTAATGCGCCCGGGTTTCCGAAATCGGGAAGCACATACTGAACCCGATCACAATCAACGAGTTTGATTAGCAAAAGGCTGGGGTGCTCACATGACTCAGGAGTCGAGCATCATGGTTCATAAGATAGCGATTGGATTAGCCGCATTGGCGATTGCCATGGGCGGTGCGACGTTGAGTGCGTCGGCCATGCGCGGCGGTGGCGGCGGTGGTGGGATGCACGGCGCTTTTGGGATGCGAGGCGGCTTTGGTCACCACCATGAGGGCTTCCGCGGCCGTGGCTACAGGTACGGCGGCTACCGCTATGGTGGTGGCTATGGTGGCTCCTGCTGGAGGGATGGGGTCTGGGTGTGCCCCGGCGGCGGCGGCTACTATGGCCCGTCCTACTACCGGTACAGTTACTATCGAGGGGGCCGGGGGTTCCGCGGCGGGCACGGTGGACGCGGCGGGTTCGGGATGCGCGGCGGCGGGCACGGTGGGCGGCGCTAAGCGCGAACGGGACACCCACCCAAGCAACTCTCCGGCACTTGGCGCCGGAGAGGTAGTGAGTCTGCACTACGACCGAGCGTTTGAGCGTGGAATTTCGTGAGTCCATAAACCCACGTTGGTCGTTCTATTGCTAACAGGACCAACGCAACCGCTGTATTCCATGGCTCAACGCGAGCACTCATGGCCGAGGTTCGAGCACTTATGGCCGAGGTTGATGCTGGCCTCGCTATGAAGATCGTTCGACCGGGCTGGTTATGGCCAGCGTACTGATTGGCGCGTAGGAACGCCGCCGCCGCGGCCGGCGTTGGCTTGCTGCGTGGGGTTGCCCCGTCGCACCTCACGTCCAATCCTTCCTCCTTTGTCTCCTTCCCGAAAGCCAGAGGCTTTGCCAGAAACACTGCCGAAAACGCGTGCTGCAGAACCAAGCCTCCCGCGCGCGCCGCGTTGACCATCCTCAGATCTACTTACTTTCATGCCATTGATCTATGTCGTCGGAAATGGCATGGCGGACAGGTCGATTTTGAGTTCCGACTTTGCTTGCCGGATCAGGGTCGCCGCTCCCTGCAAGGCGAGCGCGGCCATGATTGCAGCCACAATCACGTCGGGCCAACCCGTTCCTGTCCCGAACACCCCCGCAGCCGCCAGCAGCACGGCGAAGTTGCCGAGCACGTCATTACGCGTGCAGATACTCACTTATCATCAATCGGGATCGCCTCACTCTGCTGCGGCCGCTTGCGGTTCCGCCGCGGGCTTCGAACTATCGAGTTTACGGCCCTGGATCCACGTCTGCAGGCGGGCCAGGTAGAGGTAGACAACGGGCGTCGTGTAAAGCGTCAGGATTTGGCTGAGAGCCAATCCGCCCACCATCGAATAGCCCAACGGCTTGCGCAGCTCCGAGCCGGTGCCTTCGCCGAACATCATGGGAACGCCAGCTAGTAAAGCCGCTGCGGTTGTCATCAGGATCGGACGAAATCGCAACAGGCAGGCTGCGCGAATGGCCGTAATCGGCGGCATGTTGCGCTCGCGCTCCGCTACGACGGCGAAATCCACCATCATGATGCCGTTCTTCTTGACAATACCAATCAAGAGAATGAGGCCGATGATACCGATGACCGAAAGGTCCATGTGCCCGAACTGTAGCGCCAGCAGCGCCCCGATACCTGCTGAGGGCAGAGTCGACAAGATTGTTAGCGGATGGACAAAGCTCTCATAGAGCATCCCAAGAATAATGTAGACGACCACCAGCGCGGCGGCGATGAGCGCCGGCTCGCTTGATAGCGATGACTGAAACGCCTGGGCATTACCTTGGAACGTTCCAATCACGGCGCTCGGCATGCCGATTTCCTGCACCGCCTTGCGGATTGCTTCAACCGCCTCGCCCAGCGCGACGCCGGCACGCAAATTGAACGACAAGGTCGCGGCGGGAAATTGGCCTTGATGATTGATGGATAGCGGTCCGACTTTGTAGGAGTCCGCGTCGACGAGCGCGGATAGCGGCACCGCGGCGCCGGTGAGCGGAGATTTCATATAAATGCGATCGAGCGATGCTCGATTGTGCTGGAGGTCGGGAGGTATCTCCAGGATCAGCCAGTAGGTGTTGAGCTGCGTGAAATATTGGGCGATCTGACGTTGTCCATACGCGTCATTAAGGGTGTCGTCGATGGCCTGCGGTGAAATACCGAAGCGCGAGGCCTGATCGCGATTGATCATCACCTTAAGCTGCGGCGCGCTCGCCAAAAGATCGCTGGCGACGTCGGTTAGCTCAGGCAAAGTCTGCATCTTATCCAACACCTTTTGCGACCACTCATTGAGCTCAGCGACGTCGGGATCCTGCAATGTGTATTGAAAGGCAGCGCGGGAGGAGCGGCCGCCCACCGTGATGTCCTGGGCGGGTTGGAGGAATAGATTGACGCCAGTAACTTTTGCCAGCTGCGGTCGCAAGCGATCGATCACTTGCGACGCCGTAACATCACGCTCCTCGCGCGGTTTGAGCACAATGGTAAAATTTCCAGTATTCGCGGTTTTGGCGCTCGTTGTCGACCCGACAGTGGATCCGAATTGTGCGATTGCAGGGTCCCGCAAGAGCACTTCGCCGAGTTCCTGATGCAGCCGCATCAATTCCTGTGGCGAGGTATCTTGTGCTCCCTCGGATACTCCATTGATCAGGCCGATATCCTGGATCGGAAAAAATCCCTTGGGGATCGTCATCATCATATAGCCGGTCACCGCCATGGTGACCAAGAAAACGCCGAGCGTGCTGGCTTGGTGGCGAAGTACCACATCGAGCGTGCGTCGGTAGAATGCGAGCATCGCATCGAAGCTGCTCTCGATGCAACGGTAGACGGGCCCATGGTGATGGGACTCAGGCCGCATGAAGCGCGAGCACAGCATGGGCGCCAGTGTCAGCGACACCAGCGCCGACACGGCTATCGATGCCGTGACCGTCAAGGCGAACTCGCGGAACAGGCGGCCGATGATGCCCCCCATCAGAAGGAGCGGAATGAAAACGGCAATTAACGAGAAGCTGATCGATAGAACCGTGAAGCCGATTTCGCTCGAACCCCTGAGCGCGGCCTCGTGCGGTGTCTCCCCGCTTTCGATATGGCGGTGGATATTCTCCACCACCACGATAGCGTCGTCGACTACAAAACCGATCGCAATTGTGAGCGCCATCAAGGATAGATTGTCGATGCTAAAATTAAGAAGGTACATCGAAGCAAACGAACCAAGGATAGCGAGCGGCACCGTCACGGCTGGAATGAATGTGGCCCAGAAATTGCGCAAAAACAGCAAAATGACCAGGATAACGAGAACGATCGTCAGCACGAGCGTGAATTGCACGTCCGCGATCGAAGCTCGAATCGTCGTCGTGCGATCGAGCAGAATATCGACATCAATCGAGGGTGGAATGTTTGCCTTCAGGCGCGGCAACATTTCCTTGATCTTATCGATGATGTCGATGACGTTGGCGCCGGGCTGCTTGAAGATGTAGAGGAGAATGGCGCGTTGGCCGTTTTCATAGCCTTGGACAGTCATGTCGGATTGTGCCGCTATGGCTTCACCAACGTCTCTGACGCGGATAGGCCCGCCGTTGTGGTAAGCGAGCACGATGTCGTTGAACGGTTCGGCGTCGATGATCCGATCGTTTGCCGCGATGGTGAAGCTTGTACGTTCCTCGTTGACTGTACCCTTTGCGGCGATCGTCGACGACGTCATTAGAATGCTGCGGACATCTTCCAGGGTCAGGCCGGCCGAAGCGAGCTTTGCAGGGTTGACCTGGATATGGATCGAAGGCTTCTGCTCACCGCTGATTTGGGCCTGCGCGACGCCGCGGACTTGAGAAAGCTGCTGCGCGAGAAAATTATCGACATAGTCGTCCACGATGTACAGCGGCAACGTATCCGAGCGCGCCGCCAGCACCATGATCGGCGAATCGGCGGGATTCACCTTCTTGTAGCTAGGCGGCGTCGACATTTGCTGCGGCAACGTCCTGCCAGCGACTGTAATGGCGGCCTGAATGTCCTGCGCTGCCAAGTCGATATTGCGTTCGAGCTCGAATTGAATCGTGATCGTGGTTCCGTTGAGCGCACTCATCGAGGTCAGCTGCGTGACCCCTGGAATTTGCCCAAACTGGCGCTCCAACGGTGCCGCCACCGATGCGGCCATAGTCTCGGCGCTGGCACCCTGTAGCGTCGCATCCACCCGAATCGTGGGAAAATCCACCTGTGGCAGCGGTGCAACCGGCAAAAACGGGTACGAGACCAGCCCCACGAAGCCGACCGCCGCCATCAGCAGGGCGGTCGCGATGGGCCGGCGAACGAATGGCTCTGATATGTTCATGGCGCACGAT
>JASHYD010001461.1 GCA_030043175.1 Xanthobacteraceae bacterium
GCTGCGCTCCAGCGGGCGAAGCATTCCCGGCTCGCTCGCTCGTTGGCCCTCGAATCGGACAGGAAGGTCGCCACTCCGGCCAAGGTCTTGTCCGTCTCGCGTAGAGGATGGCACCGACCGCTGCGATCACCCTCACGCTGTGATGGAGGCGCGGCATGACCCACTCCGCGCCCTTCTTGTTGGCGATCGATTGAATGGCCTTGGCACACAGACGGCGCTTCATAATAGAGTTGTTGGTCTCGCGGATTGCCATTGTCTCGGAGCAATAACCGAAGGGGAAGTCTATGCGATCGGCCCGCCGAAACACAACTCGCCGCCTTGCATATGGGCTGCTCGGCGGCATGCTCACGATGCTCAACGTTGCTGTGCGGGCGCAGAATGCGTTTCCGGCCCAGACGATCAGGATCATCGTGCCGTTCACGCCCGGAGGCACGGGCGATGTGCTGGCCCGCGCGATCGGGGCGCGGCTGCAAACCCAGTACCGTTCATCGGTCGTCGTGGAGAACAGACCCGGAGCAGGCGGGCACATCGGCGCCGAGGCAGCAGCAAAAGCCAGGCCGGACGGCTATACGCTCGTGCTCGGCACGATCGGTATCCATGCCGCTTACACGATCTACCGAAATTTGAGCTACGATCCGGCCAGGGACCTTCGCCCGGTCATCCTTCTTGGCGAAGTGCCATGCGTACTGGTCGTCCACCCAAGCCGTCCGTTCGACAATCTCGACCAGTTTCTGGCTTATGCACGGGAAAAACCGGGGATGCTGAATTTCGGCTCAGCGGGTAACGGGTCTGCGACCCATATGATCGCTGAGCTGTTTGAGCAGGCGGCTGGCGTGAAACTGCGGCATGTTCCCTACCGGGGAAGTTCGACTGCAATGAACGACCTGATCGCCGGTCACATTGACCTGATGTTCGAACTGGTCACGACCGCCGCGCCAGTCAGCAATGCCGGCGCCCTTCGCGCTCTCGCCGTCACGAGTGTGCAGCGCAGCCCGGCGCTGCCGGACGTGCCTACCATCAGCGAGCTTGCGATCCCAGGCTTCGGGGCCACCGGTTGGTTTACGATTGCGACGGCCGCCGGCGTTCCGGACGCTGTCGTGACCCGGCTCAATCGGGACATCGATGCAATTCTGCGCGCGCCCGGTTCGCAGAGCATGTGGAAGACGCTGGCCTTGACCGTGATCGGCGGATCGGCGGATCGCGCCGCGACATTCTTCGAATTCGAGAGCGAAAAATGGCGGAAGCTCATCGAGGCTGCGAACATTCGAATCGACTGACCCGGCAGACTCAATCTTACGAAATCAGGGGACATCTTACAAACTTACAGAAAGTGCACGAGGAAAAATGCTCAACGGGATAACCCTGGAACTTCTGTGGCGCCGCCTCATCTCGGTCGTTGACGAGGCGGCGGCATCGCTGGTGCGCACGTCGTTTTCCACGATCGTGCGCGAGTCCAACGACTTCGCTTGCGTCGTCACCGACGCGCAGGGTCGCTCCATCGCCCAAGCGACCAAGAGCATCCCGTCGTTCATCGGCACCGTGCCGCGCACGATCCGCGGCTTTCTCGACGTCTTTTCGCCGGACTCGTTGCACGAGGGCGATGTCCTCATCACCAATGACTGCTGGCTCGGCACCGGCCACCTGCCTGACATCACCGTCGCCAAGCCGGTCTACCTGGACGGCCGCCTGGTGGCCTTTGCGGGATCCGTCGCCCATTCGCCGGATATCGGCGGCCGCGTGCGCTCGGCCGATGCCCGCGAAGTCTTCGAAGAGGGGCTGCAGATCCCGCCGATGAAGGTGATGGATCGCGGCCGGATGGACCAGACGCTGGAACGGATCCTGCGGCATAACGTGCGGGTTCCCGATCAGGTGATGGGCGACCTCTATGCGCAGTTTACCGCTCTCTCCCTCATCGAGCGCCACATCATCACTCTGATGAAGGAGCGCGGCCTCGTCACGCTCGACGAACTGTCTCACGAGTTGCGCAGCCGCACCGAATCCGCGATGCGCAGCGCGATCCTCGCGCTGCCCGATGGGACATACTATGCCGAGGCAGTCAGCGACGGCATAGACCGTCCCATCAGGTTGAAACTGGCGCTGACGGTGGTGGGCGACCGGATCGTCGCGGACTTCGCAGGATCGGCTGCTCAGGTGCCGCACTCCATCAATGTGTGCCTCGCTTACACGACGGCCTACACCTCATATGGAATCAAGGCTGTGCTGTGCCCCGACGTGGCAAACAACGATGGGGCCCTGGCGCCGCTGCACATCACCGCGCCGGCCGGATCGATCGTGAACTCCAGGCCGCCGGCGGCCGGCGGCGCCAGGGCCTTGATCGGGCATTTTCTTCCCGCCATGGTCATCAGCGCATTGTCGCAGGTGGCGCCCGGGCGCGTGATCGGCGGCGTCGGCTCCCCCCTGTGGTGCGTGAACATGGCAGGCACCCGAGGCGACGGCCGCAGCTTTGCCAATCTATTCTTCTTGAACGGAGGCTTCGGCGCCAGCGCCCACGGCGACGGCACGAACGTCTTGTCATGGCCGAGCAACGTCTCGTCCACGCCGGTCGAGATCATCGAGCAGATGGCCCCGCTGAAGGTCCATTTCCGAGGATTGCGGCGGCTGGCGGAAGCCAACGGCGCCTTCCGCGGGGGGACAGGCCAGGAAATTCTCCTTGAGAGCCTCAACCCGTCGCCTGCGGTGATGTCGTTCATGGCCGAGCGCACCACACCGCAGGCCGCGGCGCCCGGCATCCACGGGGGGCTGGCGGGCGCACCGGGGGAGATCTTGATCGACGGCCGTCCGGTCGATCCGAAGGCGCGCCACGTGGTGGAGGCCGGCGCAAAAGTGCTGTTGAGAACACCCGGCGGCGGGGGTTACGGCGACCGCAGCGCGCGTTCCCAGCACCTCATCGAGAAAGATCGCGCCGGCGGGTATGCATGATGACTGCAGATTCCGTGTCTCCAAGCTCTCAGTCCCCCAAGTCCCTTTCCCTGGGAATCGACATCGGGGGTACTTTCACCGACATCGTGCTATACAGCCATAGCGACGGGCGCGTCTTCAGCCACAAGGAGCTGACGACCCCGCATGAGCCGACCGAAGGGACCATTCGGGGTATCCGGATCCTGCTTGAGCGCGAAGGAATTTCGGCCGGTCGCGTGTCGCGCGTGATCCATGCGACGACATTGTTCGCCAACGCTCTCATCGAGAGACGCGGCGCCAAGACCGGTCTGATCACGACCGCCGGGTTTCGCGATACGCTGGAGATGCGACGTGAATTCAAGTACGACCTCTACGACCTGTTCATCGAAGTCCCTGAGGCCCTGATCCCGCGCGAACTGCGCCTGGAGGTCACGGAACGTCTGCGCGCCGGCGGCGCGCTCGACACACCGCTTGACGAGAGCGAAGTGCTGCAGGCCGGCCGCACCCTCGCGGATCGCGGCGTCGAGTCGGTGGCCATTGCATTCCTCCACAGCTATGCAAATCCGGCCCATGAGTGCCGGGCGCGGGACCTGCTGACGGGGCATTACCCGCGGCTCTACGTTTCGATCTCCAGCGAAGTCGCTCCGCAGATTCGCGAATACGAGCGCACCTCCACGACGGCGGTGAACGCCTACGTCCGGCCGATGGCGGACCGCTATTTGTCGAGCCTGGGGACCCAGCTCAAGACCATCGGCATCGGCTGTCCACTCCTCATGATGCTGTCGAACGGCGGACTCACGTACGCCGCCGAGGCGCGCCGCTATCCGGTGCAGTTGCTCGAATCCGGGCCGGCCGCTGGCGCCATCGCCGCTGCCTATTTCGGCACGCGCTCGGGCATTTCCGACGTGCTGGCGTTCGACATGGGCGGAACAACAGCGAAGCTGAGCGTCGTCGAGCGCAACCAGCCGCTGGTTGCCCATCAGTTCGAGGCCGCCCGCGAGCGGCGCTTCGCGCCGGGCAGCGGCATGCCCGTCAACATTTCCACCGTGGAACTGATCGAGATCGGCGCCGGAGGTGGAAGCATTGCACATCTCGACAGCCTGAACCTGCTGAAGGTCGGTCCGCGCAGCGCCGGCGCGCAGCCGGGCCCGGCCTGCTATCCACGCGGCGGCGATCAGCCCACCGTTACCGATGCCGATCTGCTGGTCGGCCACCTCGATCCTGAGACCTTCGCGGGCGGGACGATGAAGCTCAGCCGCGACGCCGCGGCCCGATCGGTCGATCCACTGACAGCGGCGCTCGGGCTCCGGACGGAAGGGGTAGCGGACGGCGTGCTCGCGGTGGTCAATGAGAACATGGCGTCCGCCGCCCGCGTTCACGTGGCCGAGCGAGGTCACGATGTGTCCAGCTTCGCGCTGCTCGCGACCGGAGGCGGAGGTCCGCTGCACGCCTGCGACGTGGCGAACAGGCTCGGCATCGATCGCGTGATCTGTCCCCCCGGCGCCGGTGTCGCTTCAGCCTTGGGTCTGCTCATCGCGCTGGCCCGGATCGATCGCGCCACCACCATTGCGCGCGAGTTGCGCGGGATCACTCCCGCCGAACTCGACGCCGTGTTTGTCGCAATGGAGCAGGACGCGGCGAAGGTGATGCACGAGACGCTCGGCGGCGGCGCATCGTGGGTCTTCGAGCGGGCCGCGGACATCCGTTTCGTCGGGCAGGGATTTGAGATCGTGACCCCATTGCCGCGGGGTCCTTTCGACGACAGCACGCCGGGCTGCATTCGCGCCGCATTCACCGAGTCGTATCGCCGCGTATTCGCCGAGCTCCCGCCGGTGGAGGAGATCGAACTGATGACCCTTCGCCTCACGGCGATCGAGAAGGCGGCCGAGCGGCCTCTCATGCTTGGCGGCTCAGGCCGGCAGGTCTTTACCGTCGGGTCGGCCAACCGCGACGTCTGGGACGCCAGCGCCGGCGAATGGCGCCGCGTGCGTGTGCTTGCGCGCGAACAGCTCGAAGACGGCCAGGAACTGATCGGACCGGTCGTGATCGAAGATGCCTCTTCGACTCTGGTGATCCCGAACGGCGCCAAGGCGCGTCGCGATGTATCTGGAAATCTCGTTGTGGATCTGAAGAGGCCGCGGGAGGCCGGTGACGGCGTGTCGCTCACGCTGGCGAAGGCCGGCTGACGCCATCACGCCATGTCCAGATGTATTCGACAACCGCGAACGAGGGGATCACAATGGACAGCACCGAAAGACGGCACCGGCAACATGGCGAGTCGACACCGAGAGCAGATGCGCGCGGCGCACGGACTGCATCCCGCCGGCTTCAAGCCGGGCGCCAACCAATTCGCCAAACGCCTGCAGGATCGCGATATCGCGCGGATGGAAAATCCTCATTGCTGGGCCGCCGGTGCGAGCCTGTTCGGCCTCGCGGTGTGGCGATCGCCCATCACAAGATCGTAAGGAGTGGTTCCACAGCTGGTGAGCGTTACCGAAAGGCTTGCGGCTCCGATAACGGCTTTGCCGCCATGGTTCCGGCGACAGCTGCCAAAGGCGATGCATCCGATTTGGAAATGCCAGCCGGGACAGGACACGACACCGGCGAAGTCAACGCGACACGACGTTGACGACGGCTCCATCCCTCACGCCGGACATGACGAACGCATCCGCCTGCTGTCTTTCCGGTCTCCGACAATTCGAGGGCGAGCGTCGCGCCAGCGACCGCACTGGCGCTGGCGAACAGAAAAACGACGTGCAAACGGGTCGACAGCGTGTTTGTGCCGCGTTCCGTGGCGAGCAATCTGCGCCGAAATCGGAATCACGAAACGTCGTCGAGTCGATGAATACGAGGGATTGGAGGCTGTGGGGTACCGACCGTACTATGGCAAAAAATAAAAGGGATCCCCTTCGCCGCGCCAAGACATTGATACGGCTTATCTTTTCGTGAGGCAGCGGTCGTGGCACCGTGCCGTTCGCGTGCAAAAAACCACTCCT
>JASHYD010001462.1 GCA_030043175.1 Xanthobacteraceae bacterium
ACGATGGCAACTCTTCCGCCAGGCGGAACGCCGGGAGGCATCACCCACGACTTCCAGACCGAAGGCTATATAATCATCTCCGGCGGCGGTACGATGTTCACCGACGGCTACATTGTCAACGGGCGGCACAACAATCAGGACCCAGCGGGAGGACCAAACGGGCCGACTTGCGGCGGGATGGCGTATGACGTGAAGAAAGTCACCGTGAAGGTCGGCGACGTGGTGATCGTCCCGCCGGGCGTGGTGCACGGATGGGCCGACATCCCGGATCACGTGGACTATTTGAGCTTCCGGCCATCGCAGAGCGTGATGCAGGCCGGCTGGGTGAATCCGACCATCGCGAAGTAACGTTATCAACTCTGGATCATCACCGGCAGACCGGAAGGGCGCGGCCGCTTCTTGCACGCGCCCAGCCCTCGAGATCGTTGGTGCCGGCAATGTCGGTGCCGGCAATGTCGTACGTCAATCGCGCCTTGAGGCCGAGTGCGCCCGAGACGGGGTTGGCGCACGGCGTTATCGCACGCCATCGCGATGTCGTTATCGTCGCGAACGGCCCTGTTGCATCGGCCCCACGACCTGGCGGGTCGCGGGCCCTATCGCAGCGCCCAGGCGGGCGCATGGGATCGGGGGGGCAGGTCCACTTCGGCCCTATGAGGCTTGACCATCGTGTCATAACGCGTGCAGTCCCGATCGTGAACCAATTGGGCTTGCAAGCGGGCTCGATGCTCGCTCAGATGTTGGGGCGTCGTTCCGCGCTGTCAGAATTATCTCTTGTATCAGCGTCTTATGGAGCTCATGAAAGGAAAGATTAGGATGTCCGCGAACAGCGATACGCGGGCGACCGAGTTCGCCCACATGCTCTTGAAGGTCGCCGATATCAATCGGTCAGAGCGCTTCTATGTCGACCTGCTGGGGTTCAAGGTTCGGCCTGCGAAGCCGCTTGCGGACGGACGAGCGTTCGTACCCTTCGAGCAGGGAATTGCCCTCACCACAGGGGGGCCCAACGGCTCGCCGCAGATTGACCACATCGCGTTCAAGGCCAAGAATGTCGCGGCGATTGCTGTGCAGCTTAAGGCAGCCAATGTCAAATTCGACCGTGACCTGCACGACGGAATCTACGGACTGACCATTTATATCTTTGATCCGGATGGCAATATGATCGAACTCTACGAGGAAGGTGCTAAAATGCTGTAGCCCGAAGGGGTTAGAAGCCCCTTGGGCCGAAAACCTTTATGCCGAGCTTCTTTTCCAGGGCGCGGCCGAAGCGATACTTCATCTCCGGACCCTCGTAATTCGCCGGCGGCGCCCGTTGGTAGTCGGGCTCCGCATCGACGCGCAACCGAACGAAAAATGGGCCCTGCGCGGCGACAATGTCTGGCATGATGCGATCAAGTTCGGCGACATCATCAACCGTGACAGCTTGCCGGATCCCGGCGGCGCGCGCCATCGCGGTGTAATCCGCACCTCCCTGATTGACGATCGGCATCGTTTCGACCGTCTGGTAGCACTCGTTGTCCACCACGAAATGCTTGAGGTTTTTTGGCTGTTGCCCGGCCTCGGTGATCAAGCATCCCGCGTTCATGCATAACGAGCCGTCGCTGTTGAGCACCCACACCGGAGTGCGGGGGATCGATAACGCGAGGCCGAGAGCAAAGCTCGCCGCGAAACCCATGCCGCCGTGCATGTAGAAGGAGTCTTCGCTGCGCGTGACCGCCCACCATTCATTGGCCGCCATGCCCAGAGCACAGACCACGACCGCGTCACCGCGGTGTCTCGCCAGAACTTTCATGCATTCGTTGGTCTTCACGCTGCGGTTCCCAGAAGCTTCTTGGTTAAGAACAGGACGAAGGGTCTTTTCTGCAAGCGATGCCACTCATAGGCGTTGGGTATGTCGTCGATCTCCTCTTCCTTGTCGATAACCTTGTAGGGATAGTCGTAGGCTTGCAGCAACGGGATCGTCCGGCGACCCTGCACCTCCTGGTAGACCTTGTGATCATCGATGGAGCCGCGGCCGCTGACAATGCAGAACACCGGGATGGCGTGGCGGAGGCACAGCGTCGCCATTTCGCCCGTGCAGGTCAATAGACCCGTGTTGCCGAATATCGCGACCGCTCGTACGCCGCCGAAGAAAGCGCCGGCGCAGATCGCAATGGTCTCAGCCTCGCGGCACACAGGCACATGATGAATCTGGTTGTCTTTGGAAATACGGCGAATGAGGGTGTTGACCCAATCATCCGGCAGACTGGCAGCCAAGCGTACGCCGGCTTTGACAAGCTGAGCGTGGATTTTGTCGTTGACGTCCATGTGGGCTGTTTTTTTCCAAAAGGGGTTGCCGATAAAGTTATGAGAAGCGGCGTCCCCCGCGTCAAGTAACTTGGGAGCCCTTTGATTCGCAGATTCTGAAAGCGCGTCGCGGTGAATTGGCCATTTCACCGCTCGCCAACTCTGCGGGGTTCCGCCAAAAGCTCAGATCCCTGTCCCGATGGCGTCGTCGGGCTACTGGATCGCGTTCACACCCCTATCTGGTTTGGTTCGATCGAAATGAGATCCCGCCCGCGCGGCGCTGCCGGTCGACAGAGCGCCTCGCGGCTCCTCCTTCACGGTACGATCAGCAGCGCATCGCTGTCGAGATAGTCGGACAGGATTTCGCAGCCGCCGGGCGTCACCACCAACATATCCTTGTTCTGCATACCGAAGCCAAATCCGGTCTCATAAACGAGCGGTTCGATACCGAGCACCATTCCTGCCTCGAGGGTTTGATCGTCGGTCGGGCCGAGATAAGGGTCTTCATGGAGGTGCAGGCCAATGCCGTGGCCGACAAACGAGATCGGAGGCAAGTCCAGCTCGGCGAGCTTGTTGCGATAGAGCTCATAAATCTCCTTGGTCGACGCGCCGGGCCTCATCACCTCCAGGAGGAGGTGCTTGCACTCGGTCAGCTTTGCCCAAATGCGCTCAGCCTGCGGCGGCGCGGTGCCGATCGCCGCCGTGCGGCAGACGCCGGCGTGATAACCGGCGATCATCGGGAAAATCTCGACGCGGCAGACATCGCCCTTTTTTAGCAGACGCTCGGTCGGACCGACGTTGGGAAACACGCTGCGTTCACCGGTCGCCACGATCATGAGCTTGAAAGATTCTGCGCCCAGCTGATAAACGCCGCGTGTCAGCGCCGCCGCGATATCCATCTCGGCCGCTCCGGCGCCAACCGCACGGTAGGCTTCAGTAATCGACTGGTCCGCGATGCGCGACAGGCGGCGCAGGATGTCGATCTCGGCCGGCGTTTTGATCTCGCGCAGCCGCGACAGCAGGCGCTGCGCCGGAATGAACCGTGCGAGGGGCAGCGATCGATGAAGCGCCGCGAAATCCTCGGCCGGCAGGTAATCCGTCTCGATTCCGATGCGGCAAGCTCCAAGCCGATAGTTGTTCAGCACGTCGGCAAGCACCGCCATTGCGTCAAATTGAAATTCGCGCCATACGGCAATTTCGGTGCCGGGCGGAGCCTTGGCGCGAATCGTGCTGTGCTCCATATCGACGCTGACGAGCGAGGTCTGCCCATCGGTGGTGACGAGCGCCATGGCGTGGCGCCAGCGCATCAGAGGTTGCGTCGGCGACAGAAACCCCGTGATGTAGGCGAAATTTTCCGGCGAAATGGCGACGGTCGCGTCGAGTCCTGCTTCACGCATGGCGCCGACGAGCCGGGTGATGATATCCTGGCGCATCGGCTATCCGATCTTCACGGTCTCAACCGTGTAATGATGAATTTTCGCCTCATCGGCCGGAATGCCCATGCCGACCCCGGACGGAAGATCGATCGCGCCGTCAACGAAGCGCATCGGTTGCGCAATCAGATCGTCTCTATAATAGATGCCAGCAACGTTGCCAGGGGACTGCGCCTGCGCGGGTGTCGACACCGGCACGACGCAGGACAGCACGACGGGCGCCGCGGCGGCAGCAAGTTGCAGGTTGGCGAGGTTGCCAATGCCGGTTTCGACCGAGCCGTTGACGTTGCAGATAATGCCGGCCGCCCGCGCGACCGCCGCCACCTCCATGGCGCGATAGAGCCCGCCCGGCTTGGTCGTATAGATCGAAACGATCTGTGCCGCGCGTTTTTCAGCGATCTCAATGACGTCGTGAGCGTTCCAAGCGCTCTCGTCGGCCATCACCGGCACATCGATCGCGCGCGCGACTTCGGCTAATCGCTCAATGCCTTCCACCGGCTGCTCGAAATAGACGAGATTGCTGGGCTCCATGCGTCGAAACGTCCGAACGGCCTCGCCGACGGTGCGGTAGCCGCAATTTGCATCGACGCAGAGCGCAATTTGAGGACCGACCGTTTCCCGCACTCGCCGAACCATTTCGACATCGCGATCCGGCTCCACGCCGACTTTGATCTTGATGGTGCGAATACCTTCGCGCGTTGCCTGCGCCGCCTCGCGCTCGGCGTCCTCAACGCCGATGAGACCGATCGAATGTGTGACTGGAATCCTTCGGCGGAGCGCTCCGCCAAGCAGCCGATGTACGGGAAGGCCGCACTGCTTTCCGGCCAAATCATAGGCGGCCAGCTCAAGTGCTGCCTTGGCGTACGGAAAACCCTTGATCGCCCGGCTCATCCTGTCGTGAATTTCGGCTATTTCGCCGGGTAAGCAGCCGCGAATAGCGGGCGCAAGATATTGCGATGTCACGCTGATGGTTGTGCCGGGGGTTTCGCCGAAATAACGACCGAATTCTCCGCCCCAATCTTTAAGGACAGGCGCCTCTCCCCAGCCGGTCAGGCCGTCTTCATCGGCGATCTTGACAAGGACATAGCCGCCGATCGGTTCCGTCAAGCCCGTCCATCTGTGCTCGCGACGCAGCGGCAGCGAGACACGGCGCAACTCGGCCGACGCAATGGGGGACTCCGCCATGTTTGCCGACGTTCACCAGCGTCGGCGCCAGCGCCGGTAACCCCAGCCACGCCCTCCGATGAGACGCAGGACGAGCAGCAGCAGGATTGCACCGATAACCGCGTTCGCAATCAGGCCAACAATCCCGACGCCGAGATGAATGTTCAACCGGGGCAACAGCCAATCACCGATCAGGGCGCCCAACAAGCCGACGATCACATCTCCGATCAGCCCGAAGCCGGAGCCTTGCATCACCTGGCCCGCCAGCCAGCCGGCCACGAGCCCGACCAGAATAATGACCACAAGGCTCTCGTTCGATAGATGCATGGTGGTTTTCCTTGCATGGCTGTCGTGGTTGCCGCCTGATCCGGCAACGACGTCAACGCGGCCCCATCATGGGAGTCCAAAGGCCTGCCCAGATTTCCCTTGCGTCCTTGCCGATCATGCGTTTAAAGCGCGCTCCGACCACATCGTACCATCTTTCCTCCATTGTGCCCATCCCCGTGCTTGAGTCGGGGCCGACCGCCCGACCTTCGATCAACGCGCTCTTGCAGGCATGGGATTTCTTGAGTGACCGGTCAGATCGGGAGGCTGGGCTATGGCCGTCAAGCTCGCCGAGAATTTCCGTGCAGTATTCTATGCGCCGTTCTATGCCACGCACGCGCTCGGCTTCTATGCTCGCGAGGGCGTAGAGGTCGTTCTCATCGACTCGCCGGCGCCTGCAGCGGCTCAATCGGCTCTTCTAGACGGTACCGTTGATCTATCCTGGGGCGGCCCGATGCGGGTGATGAAGGCGCGCGACATCGACCCGAACTCGCCGCTCGTCTGCTTTTGCGAAGTCGTTGCCCGCGATCCGTTCTTTCTGGTCGGCAGACCAGATCGACAGGAGTTCCGGCTCGCCGATTTGGCGCGCGTGAGATTCGCCACTGTTTCAGAGGTGCCGACGCCGTGGCTTTGCCTGCAGCAGGATCTGCGCGAGGTCGGCGTCGATCCGGATCGGCTCGATCGCGTGGCCACCCGAACCATGGCCGAGAATCTCGACGCCCTGAGTCATGGGGATATTGAGTTGGCGCAGATGTTCGAGCCCTATGCTTCGATGGCGCTCAAATCCGCCATCGGCAAGATCTGCTATGCAGCGAGCAGCCGCGGACCGACTGTCTATACGACGTTCTTGGCAACCCGTCACAGCATCGACCGCAACCGCGCCGCGTTTGCTGGAATGACGCGGGCCGTTCACCGCATGCAGTCCTGGCTCGCCGAGCATGGTTCGGAGGAACTGGCCGGTGTCGTCGCGGCGTTCTACCCAGGGGTCGCGAGCGATGTTTTGCAAAACTCGCTTCGGCGCTACCATGAAGCTGGGGTTTGGGCGCAGTCTCCCGCAGTCTCGCGGGAGGGCTTCGCACGGTTGGCGACAAGCCTCCACTCCGGTGGCTTTATCTCCAAAATTCATGCCTACGAGGATTGCGTCGATCAAAGCATGTGGTGAAACGTGTGTTCACGATGTCACCGATAAGTCTTGATGTTCACCAAATGAATGGCGATAGGGTCCACCTTCACGCAGGCTGAGCGCGATGACGGCTCCTGGAATGGGCCCGACGCGATGGCCAGCAATCCCGGCGCCGGCTTGCCTCGGCTAGCCAACGCCTGCCCGAAGGCTTGGTTGCGCGAGATCATCCTGAGAATATTTCGTCAATTCAATGTGCTAATCCTCAGGGCACACAACAGTATCGCGAACGTCTCCCGGTTCTCGCATTGCGTGGACGGGCGAAAAAACCGCCGAACAATCCACGCTCATTCCGGCCCCGGGGCAAGGTTTGCCCGCCGTGATCAGCCATCACGCCCATCGTTGGGCCTTGACCACCCCGTAAGGGCGAATGGGTCGCGATCAGCCGCGACGATTTGAGCCGCAAGCGATCTGACCTGGGGAACCGTCGCGATGCCAGACCCCCCATCGCCTCGGCCGGGAGCGTGACGCGGGGGCACGCACCTCACTGCCGTTCGAGCGCGTTGGCCGCCGGGCACGTCAAATGCCACGCCACGCCCGCAATATCGTATTTAAGCTCAACCGCACCATCGACGGCCTGCTTGGCCATCGATTCCATGACCGTAATGCCGAAACCCAGCCGATCCGGCGGTCGTACCGGCGGACCGTTGCGCTCAGTCCAGTTCATCTTGAAGAGACCGTCGGCATGCCAGGAGATGTTGACCTGGCCGGCATCCGTCGAGAGCGCGCCGTATTTGCTGGCGTTGGTCGCAAGCTCGTGGAGGGCCATGCCGATGGCCTGGGCGGCCGCACCGTTCAGACGCAGCTTCGGGCCATCCAAGCAGATTCTATAATCGATAAGATCCGCAAAATGGGAGAGTTGGGCACACACGAGGTCATCCACGTCGACCCCCGTCCAACTCGTCTGCGCCAGAAGATCCTGACTGGCCGCGATCGCCTGAATGCGATCGGTGAACCGCTCGATGAAATGTTCAGGGGCCGAGACCATGGTCTGGCGGGCAACGGCCTGGACGAGAGCCAGGATGTTCTTGCCGCGATGGCTCATCTCGCGCAGCAGGAGGCGAACCTGCTCCTCGGCACGCTTGCGCTCGGAAATATTCTGTATCACGGTGACAAAATGATCGACCGACCCGTCGTTCCGACGCACGGCGGTGCCGGTGATGTGGACCCAGACCGGCGTACCGTCCTTGCGCAGGTAGCGTTTTTCCACTTCGTAGCTGTCGGCCTTCCCACTTCGGAGGCGCTCGTCCTCGGTAACGCTGGACTGGAGATCGTCGGGATGAGTGATGTCCTGCACGGACTTTGAGACGAGTTCATCGGGCGAATAACCGAGGATGCGGGCGAAGGTCTGATTGACCCGCAGCCATTTGGCATCGGGGCTGAGATGGGCGATGCCGACCCCCGCATTTTCGAACGTCGCCCGGTACTGTCTGGCACGGTCTGTGATATCCGTGCCGGGGACAAACACCGACATGACACGGCCTGCTTCGTCCTTGATCGGTACAAAAGCAATATCAGTGACGCGCACCGTGCTGTCCCTAAAAAGGTAGCTAAGCTCTCCGCGAAATGGTGTGCCCGCGGCAGCCCGTTCGAACGCTTTGCGAATCCATTCCCGGGTTTCGGCCGTGTACCACCAGCCGGCCTCCCAGAACAGTTGGCCGATGATGTCCGCGCGTGCAAAGCCAAGGTCCTCGACGGCGGCGCGGTTGGCATAAACGATTCTGCCTTCTGTGTTGCAATGGCTGGCAAACAAGCCTTGCTCGTAAACCGCGATAAGTTCGTCGTGGGCTTGGCGTAGCCGCCGGTTTGTCTGATCGAGTTCCCGGCTTCGCTGCACGAGCTTGCGGTCAAATGCCGATGCCACCAGGGCCAGCAGCAGGATCACGAACGTGATTGTTGCTATTGCCAGTGCGAGGTCCGTTTGCGCCAGGGTAGGTTTTCCGCGCGCCCCGTCCATTTCCGGGTTGGTAATGAAGGTCGCCGCTGCCATTCCCGTATAATGCATGCCGGAGATCGCCGATCCCATAGCGATAGCGGAGAGGAGTCGCTGCCAATTAATGGTGGTTCTGAACGCCAGCCACAGAGCGACGATAGACGCCCCGATCGCAATGAGAACTGACAGCGCGACGAGGATGGGGTCATAGCGGACATCAGCCGGCATGCGCATGGCCGCCATACCGGTGTAATGCATCGAGACAATACCGATGCCCATGACAATTCCGCTGAGTGCGAACCCAAGTTCCGTCACCTGGCGGGTACCGATCATAAAGAAGCCGAATCCGGTGACCGCGATTGCGACGACGAGGGAAAGCAGCGTCAGACCAACATCATAAGTGACGGGCATCGGCATAACGAAGGCGAGCATTCCGATGAAATGCATCGACCAAATCCCGCCGCCCATTGCCGTTGCCGCCGTCGCAAGCCAGGCCAGCTGTGCCCACCGTCGCGAGCCCCTGATGCGGCCACCGAGGTCGAGAGCAGTGTAGGATGCAAGACACGCAACCGATATCGAGAGCGTGACGAGATACAGATCGTAGGTGCCGATGATGATCATTGGCTCAACCTACGCGTGTCTTGCAGCACGCTTTTGCTGCAACTTAGCGGTAAGGCACTTAAATTCCTCAGCGGAGACGGGAAGCCCGGTAGAAGAAAATGAGCCTCCGACGCGCAATCGACCCTCGCTGATCCCGGCAGCAGCAATGCAGCTGAGGAGGAGCGGCAACCGGGCACGCGATCCTCGGCAGACGGCGTATTCTCAGTGCCACGTTGAGGCCCGTCGATCACGTCCATCGCACTCAAAACAAGCAAGGCCACCTAGCACGAAGCTGGAACTGTAGCGCGGAGCACTTGGGTGCGGCGGGATCAAGCGCTACATCGTAAGCCACTCAGCCTTTCCGCATGCTCCGAATGCCCCCTGCTCGTGAATTCCTCGACGGTTCCTTTAAATCAGCTTAACAGCTTAAGGCGTACCCCAACATAACGGTTCGCTTTAAGCCAGGTTCCGCGCCGACGCCGGCCACCGTCTGGCCTTGCAGCGGCGACACGATGTTGTCTGCGCTGGCGTCGCGGATTGCTGTCTTGGCTTTGCGCAGTAATGTCGCGACGATCTCAGCGCTGATCGTGCGATCCGGCAAGCGGACGCCGGCACAGCGCTATGTCTCCTATCTGACACTCAGCGGTTCGCCGAGAAGTCGCGGCTCACGCTGGAATCATGTCGATGCGCGAAGGCTGACTGCAGGCCTGCCCTTTGAGGCCGCGCGCGAGCGTGGTCCAAACCATGAGATTGGTCGTCCTGCGGGGCATGGGCTGGTTGACCGAGGCGGGCATGTCGTGAAGGGGTCCTGTAGGGAATCTGTCCCGCCGACCTCGATCCGGCGATTGGCACGGGCGGTGACTCCGAATAAATAGTCGAATACGCGACGCTAAAAGGCTCTAAGTCGTGTAGAACCTCTCGCCGAAAAGAAGCGCCATGAAATTGGCCGAACGCCTCGCATTGCTGGCTGAGGCACCACTGCAGCGTTTGTGACAAGCGGACTGATCATGTCGGGCACTGCACTGATATTCGGCATCTCGGGGCAAGACGGCAGCCTGCTTGCAAAGCATTTGCTCACCCGAGGTTGGACTGTGCATGGCACATCCCGGGATGCGGAACTCAACGAGTTTGCGAATTTGTCTCGTCTTGGAATCCGCAACAGTGTTAGGGTGCATTCCGCAAACCCGATCGACTTTCGTAGTGTGATCCAGGTCATCGAGCGCACGGTGCCGGACCATGTCTACAACCTTGGTGGCCAGAGCTCGGTTGGGCTTTCGTTTGAACAACCGATCGAGACCTACGAGAGCATCGTCGTAGCAACGCTCAATATTCTTGAGTCGATCAGGTTCCTGAAGAGGTCGATTCGATTTTACAACGCGGCGTCAAGCGAGTGTTTCGGAGACACCCAAAACGCCGCCGACGAGACGACCCCCTTCCACCCGCGCAGCCCGTACGCGGTAGCGAAGTCGGCGGCATTTTGGGCTGTCGCCAACTACCGCGACGCATACGGACTCTTTGCGGCCTCGGGCATACTCTTCAACCACGAATCGCCTCTCCGGCCGGCGCGCTTTGTGACGCAAAAGGTCGTTCGCGCGGCAGCCGATATCGCGATGAAAAGACGGACGGAGCCGCTGGTCCTCGGCAATCTGGACGTGTGGCGCGATTGGGGGTGGGCTGAGGAATATGTCGAGGCGATGCATCTCATTCTGCAGCACGACGGCCCACAGGACTTCGTTGTTGCGACGGGACAAAGCGAGTCGCTGAAGGCGTTTGTCGCCGAGGCGTTCGCTGTCTTTGGTCTCGACTGGCGGGCGCATGTCGTTTCATCCGCCGAATTCATGCGCCCCTCCGACATCAACGTTTCCACCGGCTGTCCCGATCGGGCGCGCCGGATTCTCGGATGGAAAGCGCAGGTGCGAATGCCCGAGGTCGTGCGGCGGCTTGCAAGCCCAGCGGTGCCTGCGCTGAGTCAGGAGAAGTAAAGGACGCCTCGCCGCTCGCTTCGGCGACCCTGAAGGATCGAAGCACCGACCAAAGCATAACGTTGAAGTGCCGCCCGTGGAATGCATTGTCGAACGGCTGTGTACCGCCGGCCGCTGCCTTGTTCGCAACACTGCATAACCCGACTGGCGTCACGCAGAAGCTGGCCTCCCGACGGCATTTGCAACTCAAAAGGTTTTTCCGCACGGACGAGTTTACGTAGAAAGCCGGCACTCAAGAAAGCGGGCACTCAAGAAAGATCGTGCGTTAGGCTATCATGTG
>JASHYD010001463.1 GCA_030043175.1 Xanthobacteraceae bacterium
AAACGCTGACGAGATGCGAATAGGCAATGACCGCAAGCCGCGCTTTCTCTCCAACAACGCCGGCGGCATCCTGGGCGGCATCTCCACCGGCCAGCCGATCGTTGCACGGTTCGCCGTCAAGCCGACCTCGTCGATCTTGACGCCGCGCCGCACCGTCGACCGCTATGGCCGCGAAACCGAGATCACCACCAAGGGCCGCCACGACCCGTGCGTCGGCATCCGGGCGGTCCCGGTCGGCGAGGCTATGATGGCGTGCGTGCTCGCCGATCACTATCTGCGTCACCGCGCCCAGGTCGGTGAAAGCCCAGCCTGGCCGTTTGAGAAGGTCGAAGATGAGCGCCCGTGAATCGCAACTCTTCGTGGAAGAGGTGGCCGCTGCCTTCGGGCGCGGTGAGATCGTCGTGGTGGCCGACGACGACGATCGCGAGAACGAAGGCGATCTGTTTGTCGCGGCCTCGGTGTGCACGCCCGAGAAGATGGCCTTCATCAGGCGACACACCTCGGGCATTGTGTGCGCGCCGCTGTCGGCGGAGGAAGCCAAGCGGCTGCACCTTGATCCCATGGTGGCGTTGAACGATGCCCCGCTCGGCACTGCGTTCACGGTCTCGGTCGATGTGCGCCACGGTCTCACCACCGGCATTTCGGCTGAAGAACGCACCAACACGGTGCGAGCGCTCGCCAATCCCAACAGCGGCGCGGCCGATTTCGTCCGTCCCGGACACGTGTTTCCGCTGGTGGCGCGCGAGGGCGGGGTGCTGATGCGCTCCGGTCATACCGAGGCCTGCGTCGATCTCTGCCGGCTCGCCGGTGTGCCCCCGGTGGGCGTGCTGGCGGAACTCATGAACGACGACGGCAGCGTGATGCGCGGCGCCGAGGTCAAGCAGTTCGCGGAGAAGCACGGACTCAAGCACATCACCATCGCGGATCTCATCGGCTATCGGCAGGTGCGGGAAAAGTTGGTCGAGCGGGTGGGCGAGTTCACGGTTCCGACCGAGATCGGCACCCTCAGGGGGTATGCCTATGTGACGCCGTTTGACAAGGTCCACCATATGGCACTGGTCCATGGCCGCATTGGCGATGGCCGCGGCGTTCTCACGAGGCTGCACCGCGAGAACATTCTGCGCGATATTTTTGGGGGCGCCACGGCGGTGCACCAAGCGCTGAGCCGGTTCGGCAAGGACGGGCGCGGCGTCATCGTGATCCTGCGTGATGGTTCGGCCGGCGTGCCCGTATCGGCACTGCCGCAAAACGGCGACTGCGGGGCGGAAGCCGCACGCCAGCGGCAGTGGCGCGAGATCGGCCTCGGCGCACAAATCCTCAAGGACCTCGGCATTTTCTCGATTCGCCTGTTGACTTCGGCCGAGCACCGCTACGTGGGTCTCGCGGGCTTCGGCATCGAGATCGCCGCAAGCGAGCCGATCGGGTAGGCGGCGGACCGATCAGCCGCATGCCTGGCGGCAGGGAATTTGCGAATTGAGGCCTGATTCGGCGCTTTCGCACAGCAATTGGCTGGGTTGCGCTCAGTTCCCTGTTGCAAAAACAGGGAATTTGATTGCGTGGGGACCGCCATCCGCCGCTGGAAGATGCTCTGGCTGCGCCTGCCAGCAGCGCAACCCGGGTCCTCGAGCGCGGGCTTCTTTCGCTCCACACCGCTTTCCTTGTTCGCCCGGGCATGCCAGCATAGCGGCATCACCCGCGGAGCCGACCATGCGCGCACACACGATGTTTTTCGCCGCTGCCGCAATCGGCGGTCTGGCACTGGTCTCGACGATGTTCATAAACGGCGGTCCCGTGATCGATGGGGCCGCAGCCCAGGTGCGCGGCCAGCCGTCCGCGGTCGGAACTGATGTGGACGTGGAGCTCGTGATCGCCGTCGACGTCTCCTACTCCATGGACCCGGACGAGCAGGCGCTCCAGCGGGAGGGCTACATCCTTGGGCTCACCTCGCCGGAGTTCCTCAATGCGTTGCAGCAAGGGCTTCACGGCAAGATCGCGGTAACGTATTTCGAATGGGCGGGCGCGGCCGACCAGAAGATCGTGGTGCCCTGGCGGATCGTCGACAGCCCCGCCGCCGCCAAGGCCTTCACGGACGAGATTGCGGCGGCGCCCTACCGGCGCGCCTACCGCACCTCGATTTCCGGCGCGCTGCATTTCGCTCTGCCGCTGTTCGAACAGTCAGGTTTTCACGGCCTGCGACGCGTGATCGACGTGTCGGGCGATGGCGTCAACAATCAGGGCGACGTCGTGACGATCGTGCGGGACGCGGTGCTGGAGCGCGGCATCACGATCAACGGTCTGCCGATCCTGCTCAAGCCGCCTTCTTTCGCGAGCATGGACATCGAGGACCTCGACATCTACTACGAGGACTGCGTGATCGGCGGCCCCGGCGCGTTCGTGATCGCGATCCGGCGACGGGACCAGTTCCGCGAAGCGACACGCACCAAGCTCGTGCAGGAGATCGCAAGCCGTGAAACGGCGCCGCGCGTTATCCGCGCCGCCGCGGACAAGCCGCGCATCTCCTGCATCATTGGGGAACGCATGTGGCAGCAGCGCTGGGGGGACTTTGATTTCAGGTGAGCCGGAACCGGGCCGCCTACCTTGCCCGTGCCTTTATAGCTTCTACCTCGCGATCGCGGGGCGGCGCGTTCGTGATGAGGGTACCAAGCAGCGCTTGCGCCGCCGCGGTTACCTGATCCACGGCGCGGTCGAAAGCAACCCGGTTCGCCGCGGAGGGACGCGCAAAGCCGCTCAGCTTGCGGACGAACTGAAGGGCAGACGCCCGGATCTCGTCCTCGGTGGCAGGCGGTTCGAAGTTATGCAAGGTCTTGATGTTGCGGCACATGTCCAATTTCCTCAAGAGTTGGGTACGCCCTGCACCGCTGTCGACAAACAACGCGACTTCAGCAGCGCCCCGGAACACCGATCACTGGTTCGAATTTCTCACCGTGTTTCATCCACCAAGTGGCCTTCAGTATTGTGCGGCAGCAGGAATACCAACCCGCTATCGCTCGGCGACGACAAGTTGACGAGGGCGCATCTGCATCCGCGACACCTTCGTGGTGGCAAACGCCCGTCCAAAAAAATGTCTTGGCGCTGATCTCCGGTTAATCGTCGGTTGCGAACTCGGGCGCGCTCACGCCGATCGGGCCTTCATGGGGTCTGCACGATCGCACAAGATGCCACGAGGCATCAATTGCAGCCGGCCCGCGGCTTTTGATGGACATCCGCCCGCTGCTGGACCATAGACTCCAGCCAGTAATCCCACACATGGCCGCTCTCTGTGCCGGGCCGGGCCAGTAAACAGGAGGAAGCCCCAACATGCCGACAACGCTGCCCGAACCCCGCAAGCGGTCCAAAATCGTCACGTGGGCGCGCGACGGCGAGATTGCTGTTCTCCTGGTAGCCTTTTGGTTCATGACGAGACACAGCTCCGAGGGCAGGAAAAAATTTCATCAGGCACTAACGTCCGTGCGAAACGAGCGGCGACGACGAGCCAGCACGTAACTCCTCGACGGTTAGCGCGCCAGGTTTGGCCCCACAGTTCTACTTTTCGGCGCAAAGTTGAGCTTTGCCGCATCAGCGGCGACCGCGTGGCAAAGTAAAGCCCGCCAGGCGTGACCGGCGGGGCCTGCAAACTTGATGGTGGCGCCGCTGCAACCCTTTCGAATTCTGCGCGGAAGGTAGCTACGGTCTTGAACGCGCCCTTTCAGTTGCGCGCTCCCGGCACCGGGGGATAGCTCCTCACGGGAGCAAGTCATGAATCGCAAGGGACACGTCAGCCGGCAATTCGGATGCGCGCACCGGTTCTGGTGCCAGATAGGGCAGAGGCGCCGATGACCGGGACGTGGGCAACGACGCTATAATACCGCGAACCTGCACGACGGCCGGCGCCGCGCGCAATTTCTCAATAACCTACCGCGGCGCGAGTCATGATCAGAACGTGCTGCCCTCCACGCCAGCGAAAAGAACCAATTTGAATGCCTCGATAGTTCAGACCGGTCGATCATCCTTGAGCATGACCCGGTACAGATACCGCACTTCGCTCACCGGGTAATCTCCGTTTGCTTTGTGCATCAGACAGCGATTATCCCAGATCACGAGATCGCCGGCCTTCCACTTGTGGCGGTACTGGAATTTCTCCTGAGTTGCATGTTCGAGCAGCTCATCGAGCAGCGACAGCGCTTCCTGTTCCGGCATTCCGACAATCCCTTCGATACGGATCGGATTGATGTAGAGCGCCTTGCGGCCTGTTCGCGGATGCGTTCTGACGATCGGATGAGTGACCAACTCCGACGCAATCTTCCTTCGGTCTTGCGTCAGGCTCGGAAGCTTTCGCTCGCTGTATCTGCTTTGATAGACGTGCCGCGCTTGCAGGCCGTCGATGCGCTTCTTCATCGCTTCGTGAAGCGCATCGTATGCCTGGTACATGTTAACGAATTGCGTGTCGCCGCCGGTCTTCGGGAGCTTCACGGCATAAAGCGCCGTCGCCTTCGGCGGCTCGACATCATTCGAGTGATCGGTATGGTATCCCTCGCCGGGGATGTAGACCCGCCCGTCCTCGAATTTCTCCTGATTGGAGATGTAGTGGATTTGCGGACATTCGGGGACAGCAAAGCGCGGATTGTGCTGCAAAAAGATCTCGCCGAAGATCTTCATCGCTTCCAGAAACCGGGGAGCGTTCAGCAGCTGGTCGCGGATCGCAATCACGGAGTGGTCGAGAAAGGCCTGGTTCAGCCGTTTGCGGGTTGGCTCGCCGATCGGACCGCTGAGATCAACGCCGGCAATCTCGGCGCCGGTATGATCCGACAAGCGCGCCACCGCAAAGCAATCCCGGGCCACGACCACTTTCTCCATGATCGGTATTGCCAATAGAGTATCAGCCAAGAGCCATTGCGAAAGAATTATCCTTATAATGTTATCCCCGACAGCAAAGGCGGCGAGCGGTTCATGCGCGCAAGGCGCCAATCTGCTTTACGCCCGCTATTCAAAGCCGCAACCTCGATCCTCGTTGGCGGCTGCCTCGGTGCCGCGGACAGCTTCCGAAATCAGTTATTACCGAAAGACCGGCGTTGCGGCTCGCCGACCGTTCTAGCGGTTGCGGTTCGGGGCGTTCGATCGCGTGTCCTTT
>JASHYD010001464.1 GCA_030043175.1 Xanthobacteraceae bacterium
AATGGCGGTGCCCTGGCGGGGCTTGACGATCACCAACAGCTATCTCTCTTGTACAGGATCGGCCTCCTGATTCTGGTCGGCAGCGCCTTGGCACGGATGTTCCGCGGTCGCTTCGGTGAGGCGGTCCGGATGGCCATGATATGGGTTCTCATCGGCCTTACGCTGGCGCTCGGCTACACGTACCGATTTGAGTTGAAGGACGCCGCGAACCGGGTTCTCGCGGAACTGGTGCCGGGGCGTGCGGCGGCGCGCGGGCGCACCGTCGAACTGGCCCGCACCGGTGCCGGGGACTTCCAAGTGGCCGCGCAGGTCAACGGCGCGCGGGTGCCGATGGTGCTCGATACGGGCGCGAGTTCCGTGATGCTGACCCGCGACGCCGCCATCGCGGCCGGATTGCCGGTGGAACTGATCAAGTATACAGTCAACATCGAAACTGCGAATGGCCGCACCTACGCGGCCGCCGCCATCATCGACCGCATCGCGGTCGGCGGCATCGTGGAACGCGCGGTGCCGGCACTGATTGCCCAGCCAGGCTCGCTCAAGACAAGTCTCCTCGGCATGAGCTTCCTGTCCAGATTGCAGGGCTGGGAGGTCCGCGGCGACAAAGTGGTGATGAGGGGTTCGGGAGTCAGTACTCAGTAGGGGCACAGCGCAACGCTGCGCCATTCCTCGCGTGTCCGGGCTTGAAGGATTTGCAGCACGGCCTCTTGAAAACCCGACACACATCGCCGCGCCGGTAGCGTTCTGTTAGCTCGCCGTGGCACGGGCGCCCGCTCTCATCGGCGCTTGAGAGCCTTTGCGGCGGACGAAACGGCCCGCTTGAGGCGGGGGCGTGGGGCAACGTCAACCGCTGGTGGGATTCCAACTGGCAGCGGGCAGGCTGGCAGGCAGAGCCCCAGCCCTTCGGGAGGAGAAGATATTGAAAGGGCCGGGGCCGCGTTGAGCCTCTTGGCCAGCTCACGCAGCAAGCCAACGCTGGCCAAGCGGTGGCGTTCCGGTGGCGGCGCGCTGCTGGCGACCGGCAAGGCAATAAGAAGAAAAAGACCCAAGCCCGCATTGCCCGCGCGGTACGCTGCCGCCACCAGGTGCTGATTGTCCGTTCGTGCGCGTTACAAACGATCTGTGCGTGCAGTGACCGAAAGACGACGCCGAGTACGCCGAGCGCTAGCGGAGGGTAGCGGCAGCACAGGATCGCGGCGCGGATCCCCATCCCAAGTTACGGGCGGCCGCGCTTGGCGGGCATGTGGCCAGGCGGCAAAGCCCCGGCCCTCGGGGGAGAAGGCAATGGAGCTAGGGCCGGGGCCGCGTGAGGGGACACAGGGCAGTGGCCTCACGCTGTAAGTAACGCCGGCCGTAGCGGCGCTGTTCCTGGCCGATGGGCAGTGCATTTTGCGGTTGGCAAGCACCTGACGATCGCCGTGGTGTTGCGCGGCGGACACGCCGCCTACATCCTTGCCGAAAGCGTCGAGAAGCCGACAGACAAGAGCTCAGCATCGTTGCTTTTGTTAGCGCGTGGCTGATGCTGATTCTCCAGCAACGATCGGCCGCGTAGCCCCCGGCGCATTTCCCCACACCCCTCCACGCGCCCGGGGCCGCGGCTACTTCGACGGAAGCACCCGGTCCCCGTGCTGAGGGCAGGGACCGGACTTTCGTAACAAGACCCAGATCCCCCGACAAGGGGCACCACGAAGGGGACCAAGGTCGCGAGCGGATGTCCTGCCGCGTGGAGCCGCGCGCGGTAGGGATTACGCATGGCCGATGAGGCATTCCGTGGGCCGAAAGGTGGCCCTCAGCTGGAATATTGCTGACAGCGTCGCAATCAGCACATTGGGGCAGAGAGCCGTGTCCCCGCCGTCAGCTGTTCCGATTTCCGCTGCGCGGCGATGGTGCGGGATTGCGGACCTTGATCCAGACCGATGCGCAGGTCGCGATACCCTCGGCGCCAAGCTGGCAGCCAGACGGTCGGCCCATCCTCCGCAACGCGCTCGTCGGATACCGCCTCGATGTCCGCGCGGCAGGTGTGCCAGCGCTGCCTCACAGCCGAGCGGCGGGCGCGCAGATCATCGCCGTCATGCTCGCTCAAGGTCGAAGGCGTGAAGGATCGTGGTACGCGCTGCCCCCTATCGCAGCTCATCAAACCGTGACAGACCGTCCCTCACCCGCTGGCCCGCAGCCACCAGCAAACGCGCTGTCCAGTCATAGGCGTTCGCGTGTACGACCGGATTCCAGGCCGGTTCCGGGCGGGCTCGACCGATAACCGTCGGGTTTGGTTTCGTGAAACCTAATCGACGCCGTCTTGTCGCTAGTGTTCAGTATAGATGCATCACCTCGGCCGCCGCAGACGTAGCCTGGCGAACCACACCCCGCGACTCCGGCTGCGGAACGAATATGCGTCAAGCAGAGTTTTCGTGGCGGAAAGTTGCATGTGTTTCATCGCGTGGCTCATTTTGGGACTGATCGCGGGCTGGTTCGTCGCCAGCCAGGGCGTAAACAACAGCGGCGCCAGCGACTTTCGTCCCGCGCCACATCATTTCTTTAGGCCGCCATACGACAATCATCCGCGACGCAGCCCATGCCCGCGTGCGAAACGATATACCCCACGTTCAGTCTTGCCGGAAATTCTTGAACCGGTTCAGCGCCAGGATCGCCGGCCTCGTGATCGAACGCTGCCATCGCCATCCATTAATCGCCCGGGTATTGTGCGCGTAACAGTAAGCTCGGCGAACCAGCCCTTGCAGGGATGATCTACGGGCTCCACCCATTCCGATCCCGCTTCGGTGTTCGGGCCGTGAGCCCCTGCGAGGTCACATCGTTGCAGGGGCGTTTGCCCCGGCGCGCGCTCTGCGATCCGCTCGCCGTTCAGCATCCGCGAGATGTTTAAGAAGCGGATAGAGACTCGGCACCTATCCGGCGGCTTTGCGGCTTCATGACCTGTCGCGGCAGCCACGAAACAGTGCTCCTCGATCGAGGGGTTGGATTGCACGTCGTCGCGGCTAGATGAGGGCCACTCGCCGTCTATGCTCCTCAAAGCCTACGCCGAGCGCACCAAGGGGGCCGACGAGACCGCCGCGAACGTACTTGGAACCATGACGGACGGCGGATTGTGAGTTTGGGTCGTAATTGGGTCGTTCAACCCAATAGTTCTCGTTTCATTCGATACCAAGTAATCGATATTCAAAGATATTGGTTTGACGGCTCACAGAATACTGGCAAACGTAAACCTCACGGCCATGACGGCCAGGAAAAGTCCGAACGCGATCTCCAGGCGGCGCTGCGGCATGTTATGGGCAAGCCTGGCACCGAAGCCGGCCACATAACTTGAGGCCGGCGCCATCACGACGAAGCCGATAAGAGACACGTAACCGATGCTAAGGACACCCGCAAAATTAACTGCTACGATTTCGGTCGTGGTATGACGATATAATTCCATTCCGGATGGAACGCATCACCGCGAATGTTGAGGCGTTTCATCTCGGCATTGGCAATCTTGATGCCTTTCTCGTAGACCGTAGTGTCGAGGACAGCCTCGACTTTGAGTCCGGTCTTGGTCGACGTCGACGCGATC
>JASHYD010001465.1 GCA_030043175.1 Xanthobacteraceae bacterium
CCCGGCCCATCGTTACATTTCGAATGACGAATCCCGCGTCACCGGACAACAGCCGACCCAACGCATCAGCGACATCGGTAACCCCAACCTCAAGCAATGGGCAAAGGACGTGATGAAGAAGGACAACGACGAGGTGCTTGCGGGCAAGTTTGCCTTCACGGCGCGTTCCTCGTGCGTGCCTGCCGGCGTTCCGGGCTTCGACGTACTGCTCGGGGGCGCCCTGTTCATCCTGCAATCGCCTACGGAAGTCGCGATGATCTTCTCCGGGAACGCCGAAGCGCGGCATATCCGATTGAATACGTCTCATTCTGCCAATCCGAAACCCTCCTGGTACGGAGAATCGATTGGCTATTACGAGGGCGATACGCTCGTCGTCGATACCATTGGCCTCAACGACAAGACGTTCCTCGACAATTATCGCACGCCACATACCGATAAGCTGCACGTCACGGAGCGGTGGCGGCTGATTGAGGACGGCAAGAAGCTGGAAATCCTTATGACCATCGATGACCCGGACACGTTCAACCAGTCGTGGCAGGCGCTGCGGCAATACGATCGTGTGAACCGGACCTTGTCGGAGGACATCTGCTCCGAGAACAATGTTAACCCGTTCGGCATCGACTATGGCACGCCGGTGGCGGAGAAGCCGGATTTTTGAGGCATGCGCACGCGCGGCTGGAAGGGCCGTTGCGTCTGATCGAGTTCCACGGCCACGATCTGGGATCGAACCCGATCGACTATTGACAAGGGTACATTGGCGAAGCTCATTCTCGCTGAGCCCAGGTACCCTTATCGCAAATCGAACCAGCGGATGACAAAGGGGCGGGTTCGCCGAGCACAACCACATGGTCAAGGCAGCGATGAACCTCGCTGTGGTATGCGTGGTGCCATGGTTAGGCGACGCAAGGGCGGGACTTATGCACTCCCGCACCAAACGGCGCTTGGTCGCATCGTGCCGTGGTCGTAGGCGTGAGGTCTGTCCGAGAGCCGGAAGTGCGCAGACCACCTCACCGGTTGGATAACCGGGACGTCGAGACGGAGCTAGGGTCGAATCACGAAGGCATCGCCACACATAAGGGCGGAAACAGATGTGCTCCGACCTACAGAGCGCCACATCTTCGACTCTAGCCTGCGCGGACTCCTGGCAGTGGAGATAGGATCGTTGGCACAGGCCAGCTCGGTATGGTGAAGCGAGACGACGCGTCGTGTACTAGCCACGTTTTTGGCACCACGAGAGAGATGGCGAGATGTCGGGGGCCTAAGCACTTTGTAGCTGTGCACCTATAGGTCGGGATTGTGCCTGGTTCCGCCGAGTCGGTCGACGCAACCGGTCGGTTGCTATCTGGCGTATACCCATCCAATGGATCGCAGCGCGGCCCGTCGCCCAAAACCGACGTGATACAGCCTGCAGTCACATAGGCGCGACCTTCGCTGAGAGGAGGGTCGATGTAACAATATCGCGCCAAGTCGCGGAGTGCTAGGCTCGTCGCGGTCGCGCGGTTCGTCTAACCGCCGGTCAGAGGCAAAGGGAGGATTTCTGCATGGAAAGATTCATCGCTAATCTCGTCAAGGACTTCGACAGTGGCAAACTCGGCCGCCGCGAGTTCTGTCAGTCCGTAGCGCTCGCGGCGCTCGTTTACGCCTCTGGCGAAGCCGCCAACGCGCAGGCGTCGCGGGGGTTCAAGGTGCTGGGCATCAATCACATCTCATATCAGTGCCCGGACTATACCAAGGCGCGCGACTGGTATTCCTCTGTTCTCGGCATGCAGGTTGCGGGAGGCCGCGAAGCCGAACAGCGGGCGAATCTGATGTTCGGTCCCGACCCCAGCAAGGGCGGCTCCTTCATGGTCGTACGCAATGCGCCCGCGCAGCCGAAACCGCCGTCGCCGGTCGTGATTGATCATGTCTGCTACACGGTCTCCAGTTGGGACGACGCGCGCATCCGCACCGCCCTGAAGGCAAAAGGTGTCGAGCCGTCTGGCCGCCAAGGCGATCTCAATCTGTACGACCCGTTCAACTACTATGTTCAGCTCGCAACAGCTGCCACAGAAAACGCGTTCCGTCGCGGCTAAGGAGAACTGCCATGGAAGGATTCGTCGCACACAAACTCAATGAATACGCGACCGGTAAGCTCAGCCGCCGCGCATTGATCGAGACGCTTACACTCGCCGCAACGACCGCTTATGCGAGCAACGCCGAGGCCGCGGAACAGCCGGGCATCAAGCTCGCGCTGGTCAATCACATCTCCTACAACTGCCCCAACTTCCGGCAGGCCGCGGACTGGTATTCGAAGGCTTTCAACCTTGACCAAGTGGGAGCCACCGATCACGATGTCGCCTTGCCGTTCGGGAAGAAGGGCGAGCAGCCCTATGGCGTGACCGCGACCGACGTGCCACTAACGCATCTCATCATCCGCACCCGTGACCTCAGCGCTCCGGCGCCCAACGGTGCGGTGCGGCCGAAGTCGCAGGCGGTGGTCGACCACATCTGCTACACGATCGCTGACTTCAACCAAGAGAGGGTCCGCGCCGAACTAACGGCGCTGGGTGCCACCAATGTGCGCAATGCCGGTATGAACAGCGTGTACGCCAGCGATCCGATCGGCTACGAGATCCAGATCAGCGGCCTCGCCACCGCCGCGGTCGGTGGCGGCTGATGGCGTTCGTCGGTTATATGGCGGCGACCATGGAACGCGCCGTCCGTAACGCGGACCCGGCCGCGGGCGGGGTTGAGCGGGCGCGCCAGATCATTCACCACAAGCGAGACGCCTGAATGCACACGTTTCGCCGGCCGATACACGTGTAGTATTGCCGCGATGGTGTCAGGAAGCGCAACCGGAACGCGGATTCCTGTTTGTTCCGTTGTCTTCCGATCTCCGTGGAAAGGTCGCCGAATCGGGAGATCTCGGCGACCGCAATGCTACCTTACTCTTTGGATTATCTACGGGGCGATCCAGGCAATGTTCCGTGCCGGCGCGAACCCGACCGGGATAAGGGCGACTTCCTTCATGGACCCGATGTCGACCACGGAGACGTTGTTTGTATGTGAGTTGGCCACATAGGCGGTCTTGTTGTCGGGCGTGATCGTCAACCACTCTGCACCCTTCCCGCTAAGCGCAGCACCTGCCAAGAGTTTCAAGTCGGGCAGCGAGTAAGCGTAGAGGGTGTTATTCAATCTGCTGTTGACCAACAGCGTCTTTTGATCCGAGGTCACGACCATTCCATGAGATGGTGAGGGTGGAGCGAAGGGGTTTTGTTGTGCGGGTGCGATGTCGGGAAGCTTGATGTTATTTGTTATCACGTGCGTGGCAAAGTCCACGACAAAGAAGGAATTAGTGGTGCCGT
This sequence comes from Xanthobacteraceae bacterium, assembly GCA_030043175.1. Next base: position 3,345 of record JASHYD010001465.1, read on the forward strand.
CTTGAGCAAAGATCTTGTCGGTAGAGCCGTCAGGTTTTTTCGATATCGCCATCGGTGAGGGGCCGGGACTGATCGACACCGTCCACGCGACCTCATTGGTATGAGTGTCAATCACGTTCATCAGCCTTGCTGGCGGTTTGGCGCCTCTGGCCGAGCCCGCAACCACATACTTGCCGTCCGGAGTGACGTTTAGATCGTGGATGCCGCCCCTGATCTGGATGGTCTTGATGTTCTCAAGCGAGGTGGCATCAATAACATCCACGCCGCCGCTCGGTGCAGCCTTAATCTCCGGAAAATTCGACAGATCAGTCCACGACAGGGTGATCGCTACATAGATCTGTTTCCCATCGGGAGTGATGTCGACGAGGTTTGGAGTCCCGCTCAAAGGAATCCGTTTGGTTTCCCGTAGGGTCGTCCCGTCGAGGACGACGAGGGTATTCCCGGCCTCTTCGCTAACGTAGATTCGGCTACCGTCCGGGGCGACCGTAACCCCATGGGGCGCTTCAATTCCATTGATCTCTCCCATCACCTTGTTGGTGGCGGCATCGATGATGTGGATGCTGTCGCCGGCAGAATTGGTCTGCATGATCCGCAGCTTGGGCTGCTGCGCGGACACCACGGAACAGGACACCGTGTACAAAAGGATGCCCGCCAAAGCCGCAAAACCGCTATGAAATGCTTGTCTGTTGGCCATCTTTATCCTCCCTTTTTTCAGCGAAAGATCGTCCCCCGCGGTATTGTTCGCAGGCGCACGTGTTCGTCAGAGACAGGCTACCGACTGATTTCTTGGGGGCCGCCGCGACGCAGCGCTCCCTCTTATGTGCAGGAGATCGGCACCTCAGCTCTGTGTCCAGATTATATCAAAGTCCTGCGCGGCTAAAGGGCCTCAACGTGCGCACCTGGCGGCGCCGTGGCGGGCGGGAGGATGCAGCAGGCATGCAAGCTATCGAGGCGTAAGTGCTGTCCGCCGATGAAGCAGCGCGAGCGAATTTGCAAGCCTCATAACGCGGTGTAAACTGCAGGTTCTGGGATGCGACTACCAGATAAACGGCACAAGGCGTTTCGTGCGTGCGCGGTAGCGGCGGTACGCGTCCGGAAATCGTGCACAGAGATCCCGCTCTTCCACGTAGGTGCTGTAGACGAAAAACGCTCCTACACCAAAGAGCATGATGAACCAGAAAGGGCCGTACGCGAGTGCGGTGCCAAGGAGGGCGAGGAGGATGCCGACGTAGATGGGGTGGCGCACGAGCTGATACGGCCCGCTCGCCACGAGCTCGTGGTCTCTCCGCAGCGTCTGCGGCATACCCCAGTTGCGCCCCAGATACACACGCGCCCAAACGGCGAGCGTGATCCCGACGAGAGTGAGCGCCGCTCCAACCCAAGTCCAGAATAATGCGAGATCCGGCTGCCAGCCAAGATAGCTGCGAGCCCACGGGAGCCGGAAGAGAGCAAAGACCGCGATCACGAACTCCGTACGGAATGCGTTCGGGCCAAACCGATGCTTTTGGCGGCGGATGCTTCGCTTCGCGAAAAACGCTGCGACAAACCAATATGCGATGAAGACACCCCAGCTTCCGGTGATTAGCGTATGGGGAACCGTGTGTCCGTAGAAGGGGTGCGGCATGTGGGTAGTAATACCAGAGTGCACGGCCCGCGAAGTAGCAAAAGGCGCAACGTCGAGTTTGGCACGCGGCATGAAGGGGCGAGCTTGGGTCTGATCGCTGGTTGCGACGCAATGTACGCCGCGTTTTGGCCGGCAGACGAAAGCCTCTGAAGTGATCGCGGATTTCTGGGTGGAGTTGAGCGGACGGTCCTTCGCTCATTCCGACGCGAGACCCGGAGCCGACGTCCACAACATAGGATTGCCATTTCCCATCGCGTGAAACCAAATTCGATGAGGTCACCGGACGCGCTGCAGTTCGGTCGCGGGCCCTTTGGCAGCGCGGACGTCCCGGCTTGCCGGGCGTGTCTTCGAAAAGCATGGTGACCTAGCGCCATGGCGTGACAGCCCCTGCGGCGAGCATCACGGGCGATGAAGTCCGCAAGCTGCGCGACAAAATCGCCGATCGCGGTGCTGCAATCCAAGCGAACCGCAGGCCCGCTTGCATGCCAGTTCGGTTGGGCCGTCGCCGAGAACCACATCGCGGCATTCCGGGCCGCTGCCATCAAGAAGAGGGTGACGCTCGCATTGATGGCCTTGCCGCAGCATTGGCGATCCACAAGGCGCGGCTGCCATAAAGGCGCGCGATGCATTGTTCAAGGCGACGGAACAGCCGATCGACACCAGCACCAACATCATTGTAGGCCAGTGACGCCTCGCCTCTCGCGTCGACAGTTCTCGCGTTACCCGCTGGGAAGACAACTCTCGGCCGCCGAGGTGGCGGTCCGCTCTTACGCTCCCGTCCCAAACCAGAAAGATGACCCGACCAAGCGGTGGAGCTGCTGAACAACGAGACAACATCTCGATCGGGTCAAGTTAGACCTTATACTGAGGGGGCCTTTGGCTGAGCCACCACGTAGCCGTGCCTCGTCATGGAGGCTGAAGTGACAGTGTCTACCTGTTGCCCCCCGGCAGCATTAAGCTTCCGGCCAATCCGGCAACTTTAAAGCCGTCAACCCAAAAGCCCTGTGGGGTGGCGGCTGCTTCTCCTTGGCGCTCAGCCAACTCCCCTAGCTTCTGCAGTTGACATTCGTGCGCACTCCGATGATCACGCCCACTCTTCCGATCGCCGGAATAGTGGTCGCGATCAATCGTAACGCCCGGTCGCGATCAATCGGAATAGCTGGTCGCAATCGTCCGGTGTGCGCACACTCGCATGCAGCGTGATGAAATCAGAAAGGCCACCCGCCGAAACGATAGTTGACGCCGGCTTTGACCGTATTGAGCGTCACGGTGTTGCCGGTGATAAAGGTGCCGCCGTCACTGCCGAAATCGAAATGGTTGTACTCGACCTTGGCACTCCAGTTGTTCCGGAAAGCATATTCCGCTCCGACGCCAGCCACCCAGCCGCTGGCGGTCCCGCCGGCGGAGCTGGCAAAGCCGAAGGGCGCATTGACGCTGACGCTAACATCGGCCCAGGCCCCCCCGACCTTGCCATAGACAAGCCAGTTATCGGAAGCGTAACCGAACCTCGGGGCCAGTGTGGTAAGCGAGTTCCAGTTGAAGTTGGCGGTGATTGGGCCGAATAGCGTGCCGATGCTCGCGAGGTTGTTCTTTATGCCCGACCCTGAAATATCTGCTTCGAGACCCCAGACCCATTGATTGATCTGATAGTTAAAGCCGACTTGCCCGCCGCCGATAAAGCCGGTGCCGGTGTCGCCGATACCAAGATCAGCCCACCCTCCGCCGGCATGAACGCCGGCATAGAAGCCTGTCCAATTATAGAACAGCGGCGGCGGCGGGGCTCGGTAGGCTGGAGCACTCGGCGCATCGGCCGCTTTCGACACGATAGATACTGATGCAAGAATGACCGGCGAAAGCATCGCCGTCGCAAGAGCAAACCTCATCAACGTGTAGCTACGCATGTACGCCCCCTCTCGTGAAATTGCAGCGGGGCAATAGGAGGGGCGACTGTGTCCAGAATGGCGCAGGATCGTGACGGCAGCCCCCGATTGCTAATATTTGGCGCTTCTCCCGTCACTTTTTGAAAATTGTGTTACCTTGGAGACACACTTTGGGATCGCAAAAACAGTTTGCCCCGCGCAGTGCGTACCGGCTCGTCTTCCGGCCATCGGGCTTGGCGTATCACAGCAGATTGGCAGGCAAGCGAATCTTATCCCTTTGATATCGAGGCTTCTCCAGCTTTCCGCTCCGTCCGTAGGGAGCGCCAGGGCGCGCTGGCGCGTTGGTGCCGCATCGATCGAGCGAGCATCTATTGGGGGGATGATCCGCAAATGGACGCCAGAAATGCGGTCCGAACTCGCAAAGATTGGCGCCCCGTTTGACGGCAGGAGTACTGGAGGACAGCACCGCCGCAGCTCGGCCAGCCGCGACATTGAGATGTAGTTTTGCGGTCTCGAATTCACGGCGAAGTGCTTCGGACAGAAGAAAGATGGATTGTAGGGGGAAAACTCGCCCCGATTGCAAGTGCCGCGATCCGGTGTCGCGATGGTTCGTCACGTTACTGCTTCCCGGAGTGACCATTATCGAAGGTCGCGAGACGCCACGCCGTGACCGCGTAGAAATTCCAATCCATATCCGGGGCTGCGCGGAAAATGTTCTCGCGTACGCGGTCCAAATCGGCCAAAGGCACAAAGGCAAGCTATGCGAACGTTCGGACCGGTTTCTATTTGGGTGGCGAGCCCACAGTCACCGTGACGGCGGAGTAATAAGCCGCAAGGTCGGCAACGTCCTGGTCCGTGAGATTGGCGGCAGCCAACGACATCATTTCGTTCCTGCGCGCACCGCCGCGGAAATCCTTCAGTGCCTTGACAACATAGGCCTCGTTTTGGCCGGCAGGGTTCGGCGCCGCCGGTAACGTCGATTGCCCGTCAAGGCCATGGCAGGCTTGGCATTGAAGGGCCTTCTGGCGTCCCGACTTGACGTCGCCCGCAGCGGCAGCAGTCCCAACGGCGGCCGCAACAAGCCCACTAATGAACGCGGCGACTATGCAATAGCGCGGCCTCTTCAGCTTTTCCCAAACCGTGGCGCCGCGTCCCGAAGGACGCGGTGCCATTTGCAGGACGATCGAGAATGCGGCCATCTGCAACTACCTGCCGTCGTACCAGATGCGATTGAGGGCGCCCGACAAGCCGTCCGACACCAGCAGCGAACCGTCCCTGAGTTGCGCGACGTCGACTGGGCGGCCGAGATACTCCCCGTTCTCGTCGAGCCAGCCTTCGGCGAACGGCTCGGTCTTGTCTGCCGTGCCGTCCTCTTTCAGGTAGGTCACCATCACGCGCGCTCCAACCGGCGTCGTCCGATTCCAGGAGCCGTGCTGTGCGGAGAAGATTGCGTTCCGGTATTTTGCCGGGAACACGCGCCCGCTGTGGAAGACCATACCAAGATCGGCGGCATGCGCCACCATCTCGACCTGCGGCAACACGACGTTGGCGGGCGGTGTCTCGTTCTTATATTCGTCGGTTCGAGTGTGGCCGCCGCCATAATAGGGAAAGCCAAAGTTCCCGCCCGCCTTGGTCGCGCGGTTGATCTCGCCGGGCGGAATATCGTCGCCCATCCCATCAACCTGATTATCGGTGAACCACAGGGTCTCGTCCTTCGGGTTGAAGTCCATGCCCACCGAATTGCGGATGCCAGTGGTATACACTTCGCGGTTTTTGCCATCGCGATCCATCCGGAAAATGCCGCCGATGCCCCGTTTTTCCATAGAGATCGAGGTGCCGGCACGTTGAATGGCTGGCCGAGCGCGATGTCGAGCTTGTCGTCCGGACCGACGCGGCAGACCCGTGCCGTGTGATTGTAGCTCTCCTCGTCTTTCGGGTCGCCCTGTGGGACAATCGGACCGCCACAACGTCCGGGCTCTCGTAGAAAAATTCGGCGGCGGGGTACATGAGCACCCGGTTCTGCTCAACGATAAATAGGAATCCATCGCGCGAGAAGCACGGGCCATTCGGAATGGCGAGCCGGTACGGCAGCCAGCAGCGCGGTAGTAGACAACGTCATCAGCAAACGCTTGCGTATTTTAAAATCCTCCCCATCGCCTCGGATCTTTCAACGCCCCGATGGTGGCGCTCGACGTCGCAACCGTTCATGTGCGAATTGTGGCATCAGATAAAGGGTGCCCCCCAATGATGAGTAAGTCCTCATCTAAGTTGTCGTCTTCATCCAGCAATTAAGGTTGTCGGCCGCTTATCGATCATCCGAAACAGGGCGGCCGGTGTTACGTGGTCGAGTAGCTCGGGTTTAGCCCTCAGGCGGGAACAAATTGGCGGTGATTTTGCCGCCGCACGCACGGATCACAGGCGAAATGCGCACGGCGCTGTTGGGTATTTCGGAGCATTTTGCCGATCGTCGATGTCGCTGACCAGCAGCGTGCTTATAGCGTCGATCGCATCCGCGCCAGTCCGGAGCACAGTACGAGAACAAGCCGAGTGCGATCGATACCAACAGGGGCGTTGTTGCGGAGCCAACCGGCCGCGCCTTTCGTGTCGCGAAGAAAAAGCCGTGCGCCGAGCCCCCATGGGTTTTGCGAGGGCGGGTAGCGACGGTACGCTGCGCACAGCCTGACGGGGTCTGCAACGGTTCGGAGGCCTTCGACGAAGCGCCTGCGGGCGAGGTCGAATACGCGGCTGGCCACGCGCCGGCCACGCGCTGGCACTCGCGTTGGCGTGCCCGATGATCAACTACATCGCGCCCAGCGTTCGAACTGAACGAAAGTCGATGCTCCAGGCACCGCCCCCGAAAGCAGCGAGCTGCAAGAACCCCCCGGCCATTGCGAGATTCTTGAGGAAATGGACAACCTGGTTGGGATCGGCGAAATTGTTATGAGCAATGAGAGCCGTGGCGATGCACCAGACTGCAAGAACCAGTCCGACAACCCGGGTTCGATAGCCTATCAGAACGAGCAGACCGCCGATGCATTCCACGACAACGGCGACGAGCGCCGCGAGGTCCGGCGCCGGTAAACCCTCACTCGCCATGTAAGCGGCTGTGCCGCTGAACCCGCTAAGCTTCTGAAAGCCGCTCAGCAGGAAGATGATACTCATCAGGAGGCGGCCGGCCGCGGCCGCGGCGTTAGGTGCTGCATGGGACATGTAGACTCTCCCTCTTGTGATGCGACAGAGTTGTCAGTGTTAGTGATGACGTTCCTCGACAAGCCGGGCGCGAGCATCTTGGCAGAATTCGGGAAGAGGCCCTCCAGTTCTGCATCTGTGGGATGTGCCGACTCGGGGAGCGTTGTCCTTCCGGAGCGCGCCGATGTGGCGATAGGGAGGTCGCCAACACGTCGGCGCTTGGTGAAGACTGCGGGCGTTTGGTCAGCGTGGACGAGCGACGCTCGCTGCTGCCCAAGCTCGCCAGCGAGTGACGTTTTGCCCGTTCAGCATCGAGCGACGCCAGCCGCTGCCTGAATACCGGCAATCTTTCGTCGACTTCGATCATTCATCTCTGAGGCCTAACGCTGTCGCGGACGGTTTGTCCGATCAAGGCCGCGGGCGGGTGTCAGTGCCCCTCGCAACCCCAGCCCAAGTTTTCTGCCAAGTCCCACTCGATCTCGCCGGCCAGCTGTCAGCGAACGCGGAATGCCACGCATCCGCGGGAAAAGGGTTCAATGACTGTTTAGCTGAGCCTTAGTCAGCCAGTATTGATCAGACATCGGCACTCCTGCCGCGCTTGAATCGCGATGTCGCATCGACGGAATATGAGTTTGCGAGGGTCTGCCATACGGACAAGCTGGACACGGAGCGGGATCGTCTTCAATCTCGTTGAATCTGCTTTGATGGCGTGCCAGCCCCGCTGCCGATCATTCTTGGCAGGAGGAGCCCCACGATGACCATCATCATTACCGCCTTTGAAACGTTCACCCGATGGCGGCGGGGGACTGGCGCGCGATATGCGCATTCGCTGGGCGTTCGAGGAATTGGGCCAGCCTTACGAGGTTCGCCTTGTTTCGTTCCGTGCGATGAAGGAACCCCCGCATGTGGCGCTTCATCCTTTCGGTCAGATTCCAACCTACGAGGAAGGCGACCTCGCCCTGTTCGAGACAGGGTCGATTGTCTTCCATATCGCCGAGCGCCATGCGGGCCTGCTGTCGGACGATGCCAATGCGCGGGCGCACGCGATCACATGGATGTTCGCTGCGCTCAACACCGTGGAGCCGACGATTCTTGAACTCGCAACCGCCAGACTGCTGGAAGGCGACAAGCCGTGGAATAAGGAACGCCTGCCTCTGGTCGAGAATCGCGTTCGAAGCCGGTTGAAACAACTTTCCGCTCGCCTTGGCGATGCAGACTGGCTCGATGGTGCATTCAGCGCGGGCGACCTGATGATGGTGTCGGTGCTACTCAGGTTGAAATCTTCGGGCATTCTGGACGAATATCCGAACCTGGCCGCCTATGTCGCCCGCGGCGAATCGCGGCCCGCCTACAAGCGGGCCTTCGCCGCGCAATTGGCAGTTTACACCGGCAAGCCACCGTCGGTTGATTGAGGTCCGGTCCTGGGGATGTCGTCACCGAGTTTGCCATTCAGTTTATGGGGTCGGAGCCTAGCCCGACTGGGAGGCCCGTGGGAGCGCCGGCTTTAAGGAGCGCTTCAGTCACGATTCATTAGAAGGCTGTCGTGGTTTCTAGCTTTTCGAAGTCGCAAGTGAGTGGTCGCGCTGAGCCATCACAAGAAATTCGGGCTGTTGTGCGTTCATGGGATTCGTGAACAGCCACCATTCTTTGAAAGAGGCAAGTCATGCCGTCACGATTGACCTTGCTGGCGATCGGTGACTGTACAAACACTTTTGTGGTGGCGCCGGCGTGGGTGCAGGTGCGGACGCGTATGAAATTACCCTTACGAGTCTGGATTGTGGTACCGCTAGGGGAAGCTGTAGCCGTTCTTGGTATTAATTTCTCTGACACGTTCGCAAATAGCATGCCGAATAGTCGATCTTGTTTTCAGTTGCAATCTCATCAAGTATGACGACGATTACGTGGTATGGGATACCGGCTTTAGCACATGAACGCCGACCCCGTGGCGCTGAAGGCCAGCCTCGTCGAATTGTTGGCGCAGGTAAACGTCAAGCCCGAGCAGATAAAGTACGTCGGCATCCGCCACTATCACGG
>JASHYD010001466.1 GCA_030043175.1 Xanthobacteraceae bacterium
CGGGCACGTTTGGCGCTGGCGTGATCGTCATTGCTCTCAAGGCAGTCCACAATGGGTCCGGTGTCACGAGCTAGCGCCATTCCAATCGGCGCTGCGCTCCTCATAGCAGCATTGAATTAAGGTCGTCGCTACGAATATAACCCGCCACGACCCAGCTCGCCGTCGCCCTTTCCCAAGCAAGCCTCCATCTCGCTAGCTTCACCGGATCAAAACCAGCCGGATCTCGGGGAGCGATCTCCGGGTTGCGCATGGCCGAAGCAACTTCGCCCCATGGTTTATGGGATATCACTCTGGGCATTGGTGAGAATTTGCTTCTCCGAATGAGGTCAGGCAGGAGTGCCGTGGGCGCGTTTTGTCTGGCTGCGAGCCATTTGCGATTGAGCCCCTGGACATAGGCGGCAAGAACCAGTTCTGGAGCGGCGTTCTGGCACTGGCCTAGCCCATCTGGAAATATGGCCGACACGGTCGAGCCCCTGGCCTTCTCCGCCTTGTTACAGATTCTGCAAATCTGCGCTTTCAGCTACGCCAGCACAAGCGTAGCATTCCGTGTCAGTAGGGGTCTATCAGGCGAACCCCGCTTGAAGCGAGAAATTTCCGGCCATCAATCTTTTGGGGAGGCTTCCTATGAACCGGCAATCAGCGATTGGATTCGCGTTAGTCGTGCTCGGGCTCAGCGGATCTTGTCTGGGTGCTGAGAGCCAGAAGGCGGTGGTGATTCATGCCGGACAATTGTTCGATGGCAAGTCCGACCGGCTGTTGAGTCAACAGGTGATCGTTATTCAAGGTGATCGTATCGCCGAGGTGGGGCCGGCCGGCAGCGTCAATATTCCTCGCGACGCGGAGGAAATCGATCTGGGGACAGGAACAGTGTTACCGGGCCTGATCGAGGGGCACAACCACATGTTCAAGATCGGTGACTATCCAGGCACAGGCGCAGAGGCCGCCGTGCCTCTGGTCATTCAGCCGGGAACGCCATTTTCACTGCCGTTTGTCACGCTCCTAGCCGCCAAGAATGCGAAGCTCGACCTTGAGTCGGGCTTTACTACGGCGCGAGACTTGTCGAGCGGCGGGACTGCCGATGTGGACCTTCGCACTGCAATCAACGCGGGCGTCGTCCCGGGGCCGCGGATGGTCGTCGCGACGGAAGGTATGCGCGGATCGACCGCCGGGCCTCGTTACTTCCACCTCGTGGACTCACCATGGGAAGGCCGTAAACAAGTGCGGGTGCAACTCAAGAACGGAGCTGATTTTATCAAGATTTACGTCAATAATCTTCAGCCGACCCCATATGGGGGCCCGACCATCACCCTGGAGGAGCAACAGGCAATCGTTGATGAAGCCCACCGACAAGGGGTGAAAGTAGCCTGCACCGCGCACGCCGGGATCGCTGTGCGGCAATCCATTGAGTCAGGCTGCGACTCACTTGAACTCGGCATCGACATCGATGCGGAAGCAATCCGGATGATCGTTGACAAGGGAATATTTATGACATTTGCACTCGCGATAAACAAAAATCCAGCGAGACAGTCCGTACGAGAGATCCAAAAGGCGAGTTTTCAGAGAGCCTTCAAGGCCGGCGCCAAGATCGCTTTTGCGGTCAATGCCTCGGGCGCCCACGGCAAACAGACAGGGCCTTATCACGGCGAAGAAACCGTTGAGTTCGCCACCATGGTCGAATACGGAATGACACCCCTGCAAGCGATCCGATCCGCAACATCGGTGGGCGCAGACAATATTGGCTGGGGCGACCGAGTGGGGTCTATCGAGAAAGGCAAGTATGCAGATCTCATTGCCGTCTCCGGCAATCCTGCGATTGATGTAACCGAGCTCGAGCGTGTGAAATTTGTAATGAAGGACGGGCAGATATTCCGCGATGAGTTTGCGGGCGCTGGTGCAAACATAAGCCGAAGGTAAGGAGGAAGCTGCAGAACGCTCCGCGGACTGCACCAGCATGGCTTCAACAGCGCTACGTAGTATTGACTGAAAGGGGCGATCGGCCTCTAGCCTGACTTTACTGGCTATCTGTTGCAGCAAGCCGGCGGCTAACTGCTGCGCTGGATCACAGAGCTGTTCACGAAAACTCGGTAGCGTTCAATCAATGGCGAGGCTCGACGTCTGCTGCGCGAGTCGGTGGCGCGCGATGCGCCAGTCGTAGAAGCTGCCGCGCCTCGATCGATAGACATTTGGCCACAACGACACAAACGTCAATTTTGCGCCGGAAAGTAGTCTGTTATGCCCGTTGTCAATGGCCGGGCAACGAACGCCTCTCCCTGGTCACAGTGCTTACTTCCGATCAAGTGCACAGGGCCAGCGATGAGACTTCAGAGGACGGTTGATCAGAGCCTTATTCGTGAGCTACCGCATCGACCGTTGTTCGTCCGGAGGCTTCGCAACGTCTAGAGCGCGGGCGTCGACAGTGCGCGGTTTTCGCGGCGCAAATGTCGGCCGACGTTCGGACGCGGACCGAGAAAGACGAATTCGCCCTATACGGTGACCTAAAATCCGGCGGGGCCTGATGTGGATCGACGCGCACGCGTGAATCGCTTAGCGTTTGCTTTCTTTGAAGAACACCTTGGCCGGCGCAAGCCGGCCTTCTTCTTTGTGCGAGCCTACGAACGGCCGCCCATGCGTCCTCGGCCGTCTCGAAATAACCCGTGGATGGGCGCGCACTGGGCGCCGAGGCGGTCCGCATCAGGTGGCGCTTTCGGCCGAAAAGGTGTGGGGCCTCATGAGTAGTGAGGTGATATTTAGCGCTTGCCGGTGCCCTATCGGCGAGGCTCGTGCGCGACTGTCAGCCAATGCCGCCGCCGCCGGGCGATGGTGCTGGGGCCAGACGGCTTGTCACAGTTCGAGGAGTTGTTCCATCGTGGGCTCGCTCGAATCGACTTGATCGAGCAAATGGCGCGGATCTGCGCAATCTCCCGTTCTTGGACCGGAAGGCAGCGCTGACGCGACTGCCGGCGCAATACCAAGGCTTGCGTCGTGCTTAGCGACATCGAAGATGGGCTGACCGTGTTTGCCCATGCGTGCCAACTTGGCTCACGTTCGTCTCCCCTGTCGGAGTCGCTCGCAGCCTGGCTCGGGATCGGCCGGCAGCCCACGGGCTTTTTGGCGTACACCCAAAGCTCGATATGGACTTCGGCCATAACTCTCCCAGCGGCTGTGGAGAGAGCCGCAAAACCTTAAATTTTTTTTTAATCTTGGTCGGACGCAGCCGCGTTCAGTCCATTTTACTCGCATGACGAGCCTACGGCGGGGAAAAATTCTATCGTAGGACGCATTATATGTCCCGACGATTGTGTATAACTAGTTCATGCATCCAGAGAGGGTGGCGCGCTGAACCTTGGTTGTTCAGGCTGTTTTGCAAGCTCGTTATAAGTCGTAATGTAAAGTTATTTATATTCCTCCAAAACCAGAAGTGTTAAATTATTTATAATTGGGTTTCAGAATGTTTTTTAAATCATTTTTTAATTTACGAGAAACCCCCTTAGGTCGGAGTTTATACAAATAGTTTCGAGCAGGTCTCCATGGGGGATTTGCGGATCGTGAGCGCAGAGACTGGGGGCTGCCACGATTCACCTTGGGGCGGTCACCAGTCATTGGGAGGGGGAAATGAGACCAGTAAAACATGTTCTATTGGGCTCGGCGGCGGGTATTTTTACCGTGACAGTCGCGCAGGCGGCCGATCTGCCGACGAAGGCACAGCCGGTCGAATTTGTGAAAGCCTGTAGCATTTACGGGGCGGGTTTCTGGTACGTCCCCGGAACCGATACCTGCATCAAGATCGGGGGTTTCGCCAAATTGCAGTTGGAATACAACATGGCCGGGTCTGGCCCGTTCATGCTTGGCGCGGCTGCAGGTGGGGGCGGCGCTATAGATCTCGGCGGCCTAAACACCCGCACAGATACGTCGCCGTTCACGATTGCCGGGCGTTTTGCCGGCGCATCCTTCGACTTGCGGACGCAGACCGAATTTGGCACGCTTCGCTCGTACTTCGATGTGATTGTGAGCGGCTCGGGGTCAAACGACGCCTGGCAGAGCGGGCTGGGCCAGCAGGCCGGAACGTCTGTCACGAACACGCGTGCGTTCATCCAGTGGGCGGGCTTTACGGCTGGCCGCATGCGGTCGTTCTTCGACCTGTACTTCCAGGGCGTCTATACCTACTCGGGACAGAAGTTCGGCAACGACACCTCGCCCAACGGCGTCAACGGAATCGCTTACACCTGGCAGTTCGGCAACGGCTTCTCGACAAGCCTCTCGCTTGAAGAC
>JASHYD010001467.1 GCA_030043175.1 Xanthobacteraceae bacterium
ACCACCTCGAGAATTTGCTGTGGTTGCGTGCAGTCGAGATGCTCGAGGATGTCACTGGCCGAAAGCTGGTAGGGCACGATGCGAACATCGGACGCGATCACCCTGTTGGCGCCGTATTGCTGTCGCAACGCCGGCACCAGCTCTGATCCAATCTGCCCGAGCGCCCCAGTAACGAGAATGCGTCTCTGCATATTGCCTTTGATTCTGCTGGGTAATTTTAGCTTAGTCGGGTTTGACTCACGTTCCTACCGAGATCGCCAACCGAAAACTCCGGGCCTCAGCGTCGATACGGGCCATAGGCCAATTGGCCAATCCGTGCGGAGAACGTCCCAGAGCACGGTAGATAGATGTGCGCCATCGTGCTTAATTATGTGTGCCATGCGCACAATGTCTCCGACCGGGAAGGCCGCTGCGCACCTTAGTGGCGGCGTCAAAACACTGCAACGCGGGGACCAGCGTCGCCGGCGACGCGCGATGCCCTCATGCACCGCTCGCTGCCTCTGTCACGAGAGTCCCTGTGGTCTATTGCCGAGTGTCGAGCACAGCGCAAAGGCCGGACTTGAAACGACGCGTTCTCAAAGCGTTTTGCGCAGCCCGTGGCAGAGCGGTGTCGAGTTGGCGGCGGCCTCAATCTCAGCGGACGAATTTCGTGGCTGCTAATGGCATGTGAGGGCTGGCGTTCATTCGTCCCTTCTTTTTTTCCTGATATTGGCGAAATTTACCTTCGGTAAGGCTGTCCGGGTGTTTCCAGCGATCGGCTGAAAAAATAATGGCTCTTGGCGTGGTTCGGCTCAGCCACCTTGCCTCGGACTGAGATGTTCTTTGTTTGTTCTTGATTGAATCGACGAGCGGTATCGAGGCCGGCAGGTATTATGCCTGATTATCGCGCACCAAGATCGATTGGTCCGTTTTGGCTTTGAAGCTAGGCCTGGCTGAGGCCGAATCAACGCGCCGGGACGTGGCACCTCTACCGGCATGCTTGCGCGAACCGGCAAGTGCTGGGGATGAGCCGCGAACCTTAACGAGGCGCACATGTGCGCACGTTGAGGAAAATAGAACCGACGTGTCGTGCAAGGCAGAATTGGTCAATTGAGTTGCTCGACCCGGCAGGGACCCGTTTCCCCGCTCACACTTTCAACGGTAAATACGCGAGGCACTCTCGCCAGGGAACCGCCGGGCCGCCGTGATCATCGGGGAACTGAACTGCGGTCATCCTCGCCCGCAATTCGCTTTATGTGCCCAGCGATCACGTCTTGAGGGGTGCGCCGACGGCGGCCGCGGGCCAAAACGCTATCAGCGGGCCTTTGTTGACGGCCGGCGAGCCCACTCCGGATGCGCCGAGGCGCCGCAGCTTGGTGATTTTGGGCTTTGCCGTCGATACTTCAACCGCAGGAACGGCGCGCGCCGGCCGCAGATAAAGATACTCCTGCGTTTTTCCGTCTGGCAGGGTGCTGGCCGGCCGCACGCCTTGGCCGGGCAGCGAAGCGTTTCGGTTGGACCGGAGCAGGCGCGCGCTCGAGTTCTCGAACGACGCGCCGCAAGTCTCCGGTTGACGTTTAGAATTTAAAGTTGAGCGTTGCGCGGCCGAGATCGGTCGTGACCTTGGTGGAGGTGGTGACGGCACCGAGATCGGCGCTGGGGCCGTCAAGCTCGACGTGGAGATATTCCGCGCCGATGCTCCACTGCGGTGTAAGCGCATATTGAACGCCGGCACCGGCCGCCCAGCCGACGCCTGGCACGGTGGTGGAGACGCCTAGTCCCGATACCTCCGCGTGACCATAGGCGACGCCGCCTGTGCCATAAAACAGCAAGACAGGCGTAAGCAGAAAACCGGCCCGCACTCTCGTGGTGCCAAACCAGGAGAGCTTTGTGCTCACTGCGTCCGTCGTATTGGAGATCGAGGTCCCGTCGAAATCCGTCTCAAGGCCGAGGACGAACGTCCCGAACTGCTTGTTGTAGCCGACCTGAACGCCGCCGACGACGCCGCTGCCGGTCACGCTGCTGGCGACAGACGCACCACTTGCAGTGGTGTTAAAATCAGTCGAGCCGAAGCCGACATTGCCGCCGATATAGGGGCCGTCCCATGGCGACGCCATGAAAGTCGGAGCCTGCACCGGTGCTTTGACGGCCAAATCAGCCGCGGCCGCCGGACCGGCGAGCAGCAGCGTAGCCCCAACCAAACCTAATACTTTCCTCATCAGCCCCTCCGTTTTGGCACGAACTGAACAAAACACAACTCAGTGGCACTGTTTGCCACATGACACAGCAGATAACGTATGGCTTCCCGATTCGCTGTAGCCGGATTGCTACAATCGGGAAAATAGCGCGTAGTCAAAAGGAGTCTAAACTGTGTCTAATGCCGGTTATTTGCTCGGCAGCCCAGCAATGGGGCGGCGCGCGATTTTCCCATAATTGCGTTACATAACAAAAGGTTGGCATAGTCATGCCCTGACTCAGCCTTGATTTGGGCCCTGCTTAATGAATGAGACCTGGTGTAAATGTGTCAATTTTTTTTGAACTGGACTCAAGCCGGTCCGGGCGCTGCCAGCCGCTCCTTTAAGCTCTCTGCCAAAAGAGAGGGCACCGACGCTCGCGAAGTCAAGAGCGGCGCCAGCCCGGATGCGAGCCCGGTTCGGCCGTCGCCGCGTCAAGCAGACTGCCCGCAAGGTACTCAACAAACTGCCTCTCCGTGCACGCCTGCGTTGTTGCGGACAATGGCACACGCAATCCGCATCGGGCGTCACGTTCTTCTTCCCTTGCGCCTGCCGGGAGCCATCGGTTGCCGGGAGCCATCGGCAATCCCTTACCGGCGGCGCTCGGTAACTCGCCGGCGGGCGTCTCGTATCAAACTCCCGCCGCGCTCGCCGCGCGGCGAGGTCGGCAGCAACTGTTTTCAGCCTTGAGGCGTTGCCAAAGATGTCGTGCCTGACGCCAGAGAGCTGCGTGGCTCAGCTTCGCCCTTCGGTTGGCGCGGCAAACACGTCATTCGGCTGAGTTCGAGAATGCGGACAGGCATCAGACCATGATGGCAGAATCGAACCTGCGATCGATTGATGAAGCGACGCCCGCGGGCAATCGCATGTCGGCCTGGGGTGCTCCCTGTCCCGGCCTGCAGGGAGCGGGATGCGGTAAACAGGCCCGTCCACAACAAACCTGTGGAAGGATCCCGCACGCGGAATTTGCGCGATGAGCGCACAAATCCCGCCTGCTCGCCGTAAGCGGGCAGAGACGAGGGGCGGCGCCAACCGCGATCGCTCTGCGCAAGCCGGGGAGGGTAGGGCGGCGGCAGGTGGCAACCGCCTTCGGCTTTTTGCGCTGCAGGCCACGGCGGAACTCGGCAAGGGCATAGCCAAGGCTCTCGGACAACCGCTGGCGGCGCACGAAGAGCGCAATTTCGAGGACGGCGAGCACAAAGCACGTCCGTTGGAGAACGTGCGCGACACCGACGTCTATGTGGTGCATAGCCTCCATGGTGAGCCCACCGCAAGCGCCAACGACAAGCTGTGCCGGCTGTTGTTTTTCAT
>JASHYD010001468.1 GCA_030043175.1 Xanthobacteraceae bacterium
CGACTGCGAGCCACTCGGCCCGCTCCCGGTCGGAAGCCCGCGACGGCACTGCCGTTGCGACGACACCGCGAACGAATCGGCAGGCAGCCGAAAAATCGCGCCGTTCGCGCGCATTCGCCCGCGCGAGGTCGCGGCGAACGAACTCGGCGCGCCGGCCGCTGCCGATGCGACTCATGGCCTCGGCGGACTCCCCGTCGCGTAGATAAAAGAGCGACCCCACGACGAGGCGAGCCGCAACGCCCTGCCACACGTCGCCGGCGCCGCGCACCTCGTAGGGAATTTGCAGCGCCTGCAGGGCGGGCTGCAACGCGAGGCCGACCGCGCCGGTCCGGTAGAGCACCCCAATCTGTCGCGGTGAGTACCCGCGCCTGAGCAGCGAAGCGACGCCCTTCGCTACCTGCCGCGCTTCGATTTCCGCCGCCCGATAGCCGCGAATGGCAATTTCGCCGGGTTCTGAAGTGACCGGCGTGCCAGCTTTCCGGCTGCGCACCCGGTTGTGGGCGATCAGCCTGTTGGCGGCGTCGATAATCTGCGTCGCCGAGCGATAGTTGCGATCCATGAGGTGGACCTCAACG
Organism: Xanthobacteraceae bacterium; assembly: GCA_030043175.1. The sequence goes on from JASHYD010001468.1 coordinate 576, forward strand.
TCGCGATACTTGCGCGGAAAGTCGAGGATGAACCGCACATCGGCCGCCCGGAATGCGTAGAGGGTCTGATCGTCGTCGCCGACTGCCCACAGGTTTGTGCCGGCGGCCACGAAGCGATCGATCAGCGCGACTTGGCCGGGATTGATGTCCTGGTACTCGTCAACAAGCAAGTGGTCGAATGCGCCGGTTGTCGCCGCCGCGTAGGCAGGATTACTCTCCATGGTGCGGACGACGAGCGGCACCATATCGGCGAAGTCGATCGCTCCGGCTTCGCGAAGGGCGCGTTCATAGACGCGAAAGAATTCGACTGCGCGGCGGAGCACCTCGTCATCCGGCCCGATCTCGGCCGCCAACCCGGCCGCATCGAGAAGGCGTTCCTTCGCGCCGGAAATAATATCCAGGATGTCGTCTTCCTCGTTCCACCACATCCGCTGCGAACTGAAGACGTGACGTTGCTGCGGCGCGTCCCATAGCGGGAACCGTTCTGAAAGTCCTGCGAGCTGCGGGTTGTGTCGCAGCTCGCGAAAAGCAAAGCCGTGAAACGTCGCAACGTTCAGGCCGGCCGCCGATGGCAGATCGAGCGCCGCTGCAATGCGCGACTTCATTTCGTCCGCGGCCTTCTTGGTGAAGGTCAATGCCAGAATGCGCCGGCAATCGACGCCCTGCCGGACCAAGTGAACGAAGCGGCCCGCCAGCGTCGTAGTCTTGCCCGCGCCCGGGCCGGCCAGAATAAGCTGGATGATCCCGGTTCCGGCGGCGGCGCTTTGCTGTGCTGGGTCGAGCGTGGTCCCCTTCATGATCGCGCGGTTTATGAAGCGACGGCGGCAATGGAGCTCATGCGGCCTGCCGCGCCCAGTCGATAGGAACCTCCTATCAGTTGCAAATGGGGAGCGCCACCCGATATCTTCTAATTGTCGTTTTCGGAACGACCTCTTGATGCAACATCGGGTCAGGCGAGGAGCGGCATGACAGCCCCGGAGACCGACCTTCTCCTGGTGATCGACGTTCAGAACGACTTCTGCCCCGGTGGCGCTCTTGCGGTTCCGCGCGGCGACGAGGTGGTTGTGCTCATCAATCGCCTCGCCCAACGGTTTGCCAACGTGGTCCTAACCCAAGACTGGCATCCGGCCGATCACCTTTCTTTTGCCTCTGCACACCCGGGTCGAAAACCGTTCGAAACCACGACCGCGGCCTATGGCCCCCAGGTGCTTTGGCCCGATCACTGCGTCCAGGGTACGCCGGGCAGCGATTTTCATCCGTCGTTGACAATCCCGCACGCTGCCCTGGTGGTGCGCAAGGGCTTTCGCCGCACCATCGACTCATACTCGGCGTTCTATGAGAACGATCGCAAGACACCCACCGGTCTTGTCGGTTACCTGCGCGAGCGCGATCTCACCCGCGTCTTTCTAGCAGGGCTTGCATTCGATTTCTGCGTCCGCTACTCGGCGGAGGATGCCGCGCGCGCCGGTTTTGCCGTTACCGTGATCGAAGATGCGTGCCGCGGCATCGACATGAAGGGATCATCAGTGGCGGCGACATACCGAAGTTTCGAGTCGCTGAACATCCCGTGCGTGTTGGAGAGAGGCCTTCATACCTGATTGCTCACGCGGGCTGGAAAGCGCGCGACGGTGTCCTTGACCTCCTGATCGGAGAGCTGCCGGAAATCGGTGTAATAGAAGCCGATCGCGCCGAAAGCTTCGTGATCCTCAAGGCAGACCACCTCGTCAGCTTCCTCACGTAAAGCGACCAGCGTCTCGGTCGGCGCGACCGGTACGGCGAGCACCAGCCTGCTCGGCCTGCGCAAGCGCGTGGCTCGAAGCGCCGCCCGGGTGGTGGCGCCGGTGGCGACCCCGTCGTCGATGACGATTGCGACGTGCCCCTCGACATCGGCGGGCGTCCGATTGCCGAGATAGAGCCTGCGGCGGCGCTCGATTTCGGCGAGTTCCCGGTCGCGAACGGCGTCAAATTCAGCCTCGGCGATGCCAGCCAACCGAATAACCTCCTCATTGCGGACAACGATCGGAACCCCGCCGTTGGCGACCGCTCCCATGGCGAGCTCCGGCTGCATCGGCGCGCCGATCTTGCGCACCAGGATCAGGTCGAGCGGCGCATCCAATGCGGCTGCGACCTGGGCGGCGACGGGGACACCGCCGCGCAGCAGCGCGAGGATCACCGGCTGGCGATCCCTATACGCCAGAAGCGCTTGCGCAAGCTTGCGGCCGGCATCAGATCGATCGATAAAGGCCATGTCGCCCTCCCGGCAACGTCATACTCGATACGTTCGCCCAAGGGTATCATTTCCTGACCGCCTGGCGCTCGGTTGCGCTTCCACATGACGGCTCTACGCCAAAGCCATTGCCGCCGTTCGAGCCGCTCAGCATCGCCTTTCGATAAACGCACGGCAACACGATATCGTTGCCGCAGGCATCTGCCGGCTTGCCTGTGAACTTGTCCCGGAACTTTCTGCAAACTTCGAGCGGCCGAAAGAGTTGGTGATGCGGCATCGACGCACTGATGAAGCACGTTGAAGTGGGGCTCATATCAAACGCAACGGTGCGCATATCGCGTGGAGTGCGTGCAATGGTTATGGCGGTGTTGGCCGCAGTGGCGCGGCGGTGAAGCTCATGTGCGCGCCACGGAGCGCATGCCGGTGATACCACCGAGCGCCGGAGAGGTTTCCCTCGACGAGAAGGTCGCATTCTTGAGCCAAGCGACCAGTTATGCATTTCCGGTTCGGCCGGTGACGCGCCTTGAGACCCATATGTCATGGGTTTTTCTTGCCGGTGGAGAGGTTTTCAAGCTCAAGAAGCCGCTGCGGTTTCCTTATCTCAATTTTTCGACCCTTGCGAGGCGAGAAGCAGCTTGCCGCGCCGAACTCGCGTTGAACCACAGGCTCGCCTCCGACGTGTACAAGGCCGTCGTGCCGATCCGCCGGTCTTCACGCGGCCTCACCATCGGCAGAGGAGGCGATGTCGTTGACTGGCTGGTGGTGATGCGGCGTCTTGACCGGCGCCAGACGCTCGAGTGCGCGCTGAAGGAAGGCAGGCTTGCGACGTGGCAACTCGATCGCCTGGTATCGACGTTGGCGCAGTTTTACCGGCATGCCAGCACGATTTTCGTCTCCGGTGAAACCCACCTCCACGGTTGGCAGCGAAGCCTCGCCTACAACAGGAGCGTTCTGCTCGATCCGCGTCTTCGCCTGCCGGCCGGACTGGTGAGAAGGGTTGACGGCGCGCAACGCAGGTTCCTGGCCCAGCGATCCGTTCTGATCGCGGATCGTGTTCGTCACCGTCAGATCGTGGACGGGCATGGCGATCTGCGCCCGGAACACATTTGGCTCGGCGACCCAGTGAGAATAATCGATCGCTTGGAATTCAATCGCGATCTGCGCGCCGTCGATCCGCTTGACGAGATCGCCTTTCTCTGCGTCGAATGCGAGCGCCTCGGCTGCGCCTGGGCCGGGGAATACATCAAACGTCGTGCGCGTCTGACCTTATCGGGGGACCTGTCGGACGAGCTCTTCACGTTTTATCGCTGTCACCGCGCCACGCTGCGCGCGCGTCTGACGATCGCGCATTTACTCGAACCCGACGCCCGCACGCCGGAAAAGTGGCCGCAGCTGGCCCACGCCTATTTGCGTCTTGCGGCGCACGACGCACGACGCCTCCATCGCATGCTCAGAACACCATAAGATCGGTCAGCGCCTGCCCGTGATGGAGACGGCGGATGGCGTCCGCGAGCAGAGGAGCGGTGGGTATCGTGTCGATCTTATTTCGGTCAACGGCGTTCAGCCGGAATGGCGGAACGCCATCGGCCACAACCACACGTTCAATGGCCGGATCAGCGATCACTTCGGCCGCGCCCTGGGTAAACAGACCATGCGTGACGAGCCCGATCACGCGCCTCGCGCCGGCTTTTCGTGCCATGCGGGCGGCACGCAGAAGCGTGCCTCCGGTGCTGATAACGTCATCGATGATCAGTGCGGTTGCCCCGTCCGCGTCGCCGACGAACAGATCGCCGGTGACGACGCCGGCGCTGCGGTGCTTCTCTGCAAAACCCTTTCCGACCGGCTTGCCCACAGCGGCTTCCAGGGCGACGCGAAACAATTCCGCGCGTTTGACGCCGCCCGCATCGGGCGACACCACGCAGAGATTTTCGAGGCTCAACGCTCTGGAATAGTCGACGAACAGCGGTGCGGCCGTCAGCGCTATGGCCGGGCAGCGGAATGCGTTTTCGAAAGCCGCAGGGTTATGCACGTCCAGCGTCATGATGGCGTCGGCGCCGACCGCCTCGAATAGGCTAGCCAGGTAGCGGGTCGTAACCGGATCGCCCGGCTTGGTGCGCCGGTCCTTGCGGGCGTAGCAGAGATAGGGCGCGACGGCCGTGACCCGCGCGGCCCCGCCGTCTTTCAGTGCGCCAATGAAAAACAACAGCCGGCACAGCTTGTCGTTGGCGCTTGCGGTGGGCTCACCATGGAGGCTATGCACCACATAGACGTCGGTGTCGCGCACGTTCTCCAACGGACGTGCTTTGTGCTCGCCGTCCTCGAAATTGCGCTCTTCGTGCGCCGCCAGCGGTTGTCCGAGAGCCTTGGCTATGCCCTTGCCGAGTTCCGC
>JASHYD010001469.1 GCA_030043175.1 Xanthobacteraceae bacterium
AGGTCCAGAGCATGATCCCAGCACGCCGTGCCGATTCGATCCGCCGCACTCGATCCAAATGCATTTTCCGTCAACAGCGTGAATTTATAGTCGGGACCGATCTCCCAAAGCCAGTCGGAGGCAGTTGCAGCGAAGTCGCTGAATCTCGCTTCGCTTTCGCGCAATGCTTGCTCGGCGCGCTTACGCTCCGTCAAATCGAGTACAAAGGCGACGCCTTGGTCCCCGCCTTCTTCGATCAGTGCACCTCCAACCAGCACGGGCACCCGGCTGCCGTCTTTCCGGAAATACTCCTTCTCAAATGGTTGAACTACGCCGGCTGAATTCAGTTCTGCCAGCGTACGACCGTCGCGCTCAGCCCATTCTGGTGGGGTTAGCTCCCTCCAGTGCAAGCCGCCCGACGCCAAGTCCGTACGGTCATATCCCAGGATGCGGAGAAACGCATCATTGGCCTCGATAATCTGACCTTCGAGGCGAGAAACGAAGATCCCTATGATGTTAGCGTCGACCAAGCGGTGAATTTTGGCTTCGCGTTCTGCGAGATCGAGGTAAAGTCGTGTGTTGTCGAGCGAGATAGCTGCTTGCGACGCAAGCAACTTCAGCACCGTCACGCGGCTGGGAGAGAAAACGTGCGAAGTCAGGCTGTTTTCGAGGTAGAGAACACCGGTGAGTTTATCCTGATTGACCAATGGCAGGCACAGAATGGAGCGGACCCGGCGCTGAACAATATAAGAATCAGCAGAAAACGGATTCTGGGAAGATGCGTCATCAAGAATCACTGTCTCGCGGGTGCGCATTGCATAGCGAATGAGCGACTCCGGTAGCTGGTCCGCAATGCGTCCGCCGCGTTCTCGTACGCGCACGGCTACATCCTCTCCGCGCGCGGTCGCTAGCGCTTCTATCTGCAACCCTTCGCTTGAGGGATTAATCAAGAGGCCTCGCTCGGCGCCGGCGTGCTCGATGGCAGCGCGCATCAGTCGGTCGGTCATTCTCTCCAGAACCATCTCGCCAGAGACTGCTTGCGAGACTTTGATAACAGTGGCCAAATCCAAAAGTTCGGCTCGCGCCACGACCGTGCTCGTCGGTCCGGGGATTGGCTCATTCTTTCGAAGGTGTGGATACAAGTCATCGAGTTGCCGCACCTTGCCGTTCGCTCCCCAGCGCAAGTAGCAGTAACGAGCATTTTCCAGGTACGCTTGGTAAATGGTCTCGAAATTTCGCGCCTGATAGAAGCGGGCGGCGAGTTCGTTGGCGATCGCCTCATTTTGCACGAATCCGTTATCGCGGGCTGAGCGAATGGATTTTTCATAAAGACGCTCAGCGTCGAGCTCGCGGCCTTCGAGGCGTGCAGTCTCCGCGGCGACCAACTGTTCGCGGTTCTCAAAGTTCTCCGGGCAGTTCGCCGCCCACAGCTGAAGTTGCTTGTGATGGGCTGCCATAGCATTCAGGTGCAGCTGCCTTGAATCGCCGGCCGTTGCGGTGTCGCAGGCGGCAGCTTGAGCCAGCGCGCTGTAGAAATGATATTCCGCCATTTCGAATTGTGAAAACGCCACCCACAGGACCCGTTGTGCTCTCGACGAGGCCTCAACGGCCGACGCATAATCCCCGGCGAAGAAGCGCGCCTGTATCTTCCGCGTCCAATAGAAGAACTCGGCAAGCGCCAAATCCCGGTTAGCGGCCAAACGGCGCTCGATCCGAAACTCGTCAAACTGCGCATCGTTGAAGGAGCCAAATGTCGGCGTCAGGCCGCGCAGCATTCGAACGAAGACGAGCTGTACCGTGTTGAAGTCAATTGCAATCCCAAAATGCATCTTCTGAGCAAATGCAAGTCCGCGCTCCGCCTCGGCTTGTGCATCATCAAGCGGCTCGCCCATCGCCAAGAGGTTCGTGGTCACGTGCTGGCAGGAGAATGCCGCAAAAACCAGGTCGCCGATCTGGTTGGCAGTATCGAACGCGCGGCGTATTAGATCGCGGCCAAGCCGGACGTGACGGGTCCAGGGCAGAAGGACGCTTCCAAAATTCATATAAGTTCTCGCCTGAAAGTCCTTGAGCCCGCGCTCTTCGGTTAAGCTGCAACCGAGCTGACCGAATCGATATCCGGCTTGGTAGTCGCCGAAGTACCATCCCGCGAGCAAGCCAAACGTTACATAAGTAAAGCAAGAGGCATCACAGTTGCCGCGCTCGATGCTGATGTTGACGGCCCGAAAAATGACGAGGGAAAGAAGGTTAGCATCTGTGTACCAGGCAGGCGCCGTAAGCTTGGTCAGTACATCCAGAGTGGCTAGGGATGTGGCATCGCTCATCAACGGAAGCTCGAGGAGTGTCTCGATTGACCGGTCTCCGAGGAGTGACCAGACCCGCTGGTATTCTTTGCGGGTGTCCTCTGCCGTTGGGTGGGGCGACCACTCGATGCCCAGATGCCGGAGGTACTCGAGGCCGACCGTGACCGCGCCGCCGCACTGATCGAGAGTCAGGTGTAGTTCCATGCGCAAGCACGCGACCGCGGCCTGCTCGACTGTATTTGCGGCACGTGTTGACAACTCGGTTGAGCGCTTTTCCGCTTCCGCCAATGCGCCGGTCAGAAACTCGCATTCGGCCCGATTCAGTTCCAGCGCAAACGCCAAGTCGTGCAGACGCTCCCATGCGTCTTCGGGCAGCAGGGCAGCACCGGCAGTGAGATAGGCGAGTGCTGAGGCATAGGCGGTCGTGACCTTTGCGCGTCGGCCGGCGAGAAGGTTAAACTCCGCCAGCTGCTCGCACTCATCGCGCGACGTTATCAAGGCGGTGCCGCGATTGAGCTGATTGACTATTTCGAATATGGCCTCTTCGCGCCTGTTGGCGGAGGTATGTACCGCGAGCAGCCGCCCGATCTGGAGGTGGATTTCGGCTCGCAGCGGCTCCGGGACAAAGGAATAGGCAGCCTCCTGGATGCGGTCGTGGACGAACTTGTAAGAGCTGCCGAGACGCTCCACCAGCTCTAGGCGAACGGCGTCCCAGAGGTCCGCATGGACTTCGTCGTCTCCCTTTCCGAGAACGATTGAAAGCAGACTGACCTCCGCCACGTTGCCAAGGCAGGCCATCCGCTGAAGCGCCGTCTGCGTAGCAACCGGCAAGCGGACCAACTTCCCGACCATGAGCTCCGCCACATTGTCGGTGTAGCCTTTAGCGTGCATCCGATCGAGATCCCACTGCCAGTGAGCTACGTCATGATTGAAGCGGAGCAACTCCTCTTCGGCGAGCGCATTAATGAACTGAATCGCGAAAAACGGATTGCCGCCCGTTTTGTCGTGCACCAGCCCGGCCAGCGGCGAGGCAGCGGTTGGTGTACAATTCAGCGTGTCGGCGATGAGCTGCCGCAGGTCTTCCTTGGCGAGTGGGGCAAGGTTGATCTCCTGAACGATCGCTCCTGCCTTGCGGATGCCATCGAGTCTCCGCATCAGAG
>JASHYD010001470.1 GCA_030043175.1 Xanthobacteraceae bacterium
GTGGCTGCTGCCCTCGGGAAGGGCTTGACGGCCGGTCGCATGCCGGCACGTTTCTGGTTCCTGTCGGTGCTGTGCTCGATTCTGCCGGACGTCGATGTGCTTGGTTTCCCCCTCGGGATCAGGTACCAAGACATGCTGGGGCATCGCGGTCTGTCACATTCGCTCGTCTTCGCGATTTTTTTGAGTTTGATCGTAACGTTGCTGGCTTTTCCTCAAGTCCGGCAGAAATGGACGAGATTTCTTCTGTTTTCCTACTTCTTTGCTGTCACCGCATCGCACGGCGTTCTCGACGCGATGACCGATGGCGGCTTGGGCATCGCATTTTTTGCCCCATTCGATAACACGCGCTACTTTTTTCCGTTTCGCCCCATCAAGGTGTCGCCCATCGGGCTCGCTTTTCTGAGCGCCCGCGGACTCGCTGTCGTCTGGAGCGAGTTTTTGTGGGTGTGCATTCCGAGCAGCATCATCACCGGCACAATCCTCGGCCTCCGCAAGCTTCGGCGGCGTCGCGTGAGCGCACAGCCGAAGAACGAAATCGAGCCCTCTCTGCTCGGGGTGCGGTATCCCGTTGACAAGGGGCCTGTTCGGCAAGAAGCTCGCTTCAAGCAGCCGAATGGCAATCTGTCATAGAAAGGGAGGACGCCGTGTCTGGACCATGCGCGCTTTTTTCGAGAATCTCCGCTCTCACTGGCTGTTTGGCTGTGGTGGTCGCGATTCCCGCGAACGCCGCGGAGGTCACGTTTGACCGGCTCGTCAATGCAGACCGAGAGCCGCAGAACTGGTTGATGAACCATCGGACCTACGACGCGCAACGCTACTCACCGCTCGCACGCATCAACAGGTCGAACGTGAAGAACCTCAGGCTTGCCTATGCGGTCGCGCTCGGCGGCACGTCGGTGGACGAGAACCTGGAGTCAACTCCACTGGCCGAGGATGGTTTTCTCTACGTCGTCGACCAATGGGGCGTGCTGTATAAGATCGATGGCCGTTCAGGCGAGGCGGGACGTATTATATGGCGCATGGACCCCGGCCAGGAAAAGCTGCCGCTTGCCAACCGCGGCGCGGCGCTGTGGGGCAATCTCGTGGTCACCGTCGCGAACTATCCTGCGCGGGTGATCGCGACCGATAAGGAGACGGGCAAAGTCGCCTGGGAGGCCAACCTTTCCGACGGTCAGGCCGACCTTCAGCTCACGGCTGCCCCGCTCGCCGTAAAAGACAAGATCGTGCTCGGCGCCGCCGGTGGAGACCACGGAGTTCGCGATTTCATCGTCGCGCTCGACGGCGCCACCGGCAAGCTCATCTGGCGCAAATACGTGGTGCCGGCGCCGGGAGAAGCTGGATCCGATACCTGGAAGGACAGGAACAACGCCTGGAGGACCGGCGGCGGCGCGATGTGGGTCACGGGCTCCTATGATGTCGCCAGCAACCAGGTGCTATGGGGCACCGGGAATCCGGTACCGATGTACGACCCCTACTATCGCCCGGGCGACAATCTCTACACCAACAGTGTGATCTCGTGGGACCCTGACACCGGGAAGATGAACTGGTATCACCAGTACGTGCCGGGAGACATGTGGGACTACGATGCAGCGGGCACCCACATTCTCATCGATGGCGTTGTTGCAGGCGAGCCGCGCAAGCTCGTCGTACACTCCGCGCGCAACGGGTTCTTGTATGGGTTCGAGCGCACCAACGGTCAGCCCCTGCTCGCCAAACCCTATATGGACCCAATAAACTGGACCAAAGGCATCGACCAGAAGACCGGATTGCCGGTTGACTACGATCCCAACAAGGACATCCAGGTGTACTCTGGTCTGCAAAATCAGACGCTTTCAGACCGCACCAAGAAACTGTGTCCATCTCACGATGGCGGCAGCAATTTCTGGTCGGCGTCGTACAGTCCGAAAACGCGACTGCTTTACATTCCATCGCGCTCCACCTGCGATGAAATCACGCTGACCCAGGACAACAGAAAGAACGCCAATGGCATCATAAATGGGGCCTCGCGTAAATACATCGATCGCAACGAAACCGATATCGCTGTTGCCGATCCTTTCACGGGCGACATCAAGAAGAAACTGCATGTGCCCTATCCCGACAACAGCGCTGCCCTGACGACCGCGGGCGGCCTGCTGATAACCGGCTTTACCGATGGCTCGGCAGTGGTCTACGACGACACCAGCCTGGAAGAACTGTGGAGGTTCAATGTCGGCAGCGGCATCAACGCGCCGCCCATGACATTCGAGGTCGACGGCAGACAATATCTGGCGATCCAGTCGGGCCTCAACAGGAATGCAAGAGCCATCAATTCGATGACGCCGGAACTGCGCGAGCTGCGCAATCAGACGATGTTGTTTGTGTTCGGCCTGTAGATTTCTGCGTCCCGGCACAGCTCGGCGATGCGAACATGCCTAAGCCGACTGTCCGACGTACGAGAAAGCCGTTCTTTTGCGATGGCGCTCCACTTAGAGGTTTGCCGATTGACCGTGTCGAGCAGCCGACTGTGGTGGCAGCGGCTGCTGCCGGATGAGGTCTTGATCGAAGCCCACGCCGCGGCTCACGGCCTCCCTCACGGAGGCCTATTCATCAGCATCGCAGCCAGCTTCTCGATGTCGTCGCGATGTCGCCGTGTGCCCGCAGGGTGGTAATCCGATTGAGCCCCGCAATCCAATTGTCAACTGAGGGGGTGACGCATGGCGGCGCGCAGCGAGTGCCAAAAAAAAGCCCCGGCCCCCGAGATGACGGCTACACAGGGGACCGGGGTTCACGCGCTGGTCCAGGTTGCGCGCACTCCAAAACGGCCAACAGGACAATCGCGTTCCAGGCGATCGGCGAATAGGGTTAACCGCTGTACAGGGGTGGTCATCATGGCGTGGCAGCTCCACGCCCGCATCGTTAGCGACGTGTGTTTCAAGGCGAGGAAATTTGGCGAGTGAAGCCCGTCGTGCGCGGCTCGCTGGTGAGGGAAGCGAGTTTCCATAGGCAAAGCCATGCTAGGCGTCACCATCAAAGTGAGTTCTGACAGTTGCGGCTGCAAAGCGTCACAGGAGCTTTCGACCCACTCTGAGTCGAGTGCTTAGTGAGTGCGCAGGAATGTCTGATTCACCAATGCCATCGGACGAACTCGGTCAGGGCGGTACGCACCCGCGCGATGACGCTATCCCACGCGCGTGTTTCATCCTGCCGAAATAGGCGGACAGTCGGGTACCATGGGCTGTCTTCGCGATCGAGCAACCAACGCCAATCGGGGATGAAAGGTAACATCACCCAAACAGGCTTTGCCAATGCG
>JASHYD010001471.1 GCA_030043175.1 Xanthobacteraceae bacterium
TGAAAATCCTCAAGCCGGAGACCATCATCAGATGGCATCGCGCTGGTTTCCGAGCCTGGTGGCGCTGGAAATCAAGACCGCGCGGCGGTCGACCAAGGACACCTGAAAAGGTTTGCCAACTCATTCGTGAAATGAGCGTGGCGAACCCGCTATGGGGGGCTCCACGCATCCACGGCGAACTCCTTAAGCTTGGCATCGATGTCGGCCAGACCACCGTGGCGAAGTACATGGCAAGAAGACGGCGGCCACCATCGCAAGGCTGGAAGACCTTTCTTCACAATCACGCCGACGCCATCGCGTCGATCGACATGTTCGTGGTGCCGACAATCTCGTCTGGGCTTCTGTATGGACTTCTCATCCTGCGGCAGTCACGCCGCGAGCTTCTGTGGCTGGGTGTGACAGCCCATCCCAATGCGGAATGGCTGGCCCGTCAGCTGACCGAGGCCTGCGGATGGGACGAGCCTCCACGCTACTTGATCCGTGACCGCGACGGCGCGTATGGCGCTGCCTTCATCCGGCGCATCTGGGCCATGGGCATTCCCGACCGACCGGTCTCTGCGAGATCGCCTTGGCAGAACGGATGTGCGGAAAGGCCGATCGATTCGATCCGACGGGAATGTCTTGATCACGTCGTCGTCGTTGACGAGCGCCATCTTCGCCACGTTCTCGCATCGAACCAAAAATACTACAACGAGGTCAGAACGCACCTATCGCTGCAGAAGGACGCGCCTGTTCGGCGTGATGTGTGCCTGAACAGGGAGCGTGCGTTCGTTGCCTATCTTGGGCGGGCTACACCATCAATATGTTCGAGTTTGAGTTTCCGACTGGGACAACCGTTATGTTAATTTTGAATTAAGTTATAACGCGCCCGGCTATGAACGACATTGACCCGGCTCGCCTTGAAAGGGCTTGCGCTCACCTCGGTGATACGGTCATCGATCCGGCGATGTGGCCGGAAATCCTGGAACAGATCAGCGCGGCAGTTGGGGCGCTGCATCCCTTCGACTCCACGTTGGCATTCGTCTAAAGGAGACCTGAGAGACACGCCTTTTTGTACCCCCACGGGATCCTTGGTAGCCGATGACCCAGCGGAACACCGCGCCGGGCGCTAACAATTTGCGGTCATCGTCCGAGAGGTCGGCGATAGGAAAGTCGGCCATCTCTTCTTCGGTTCGCTGTCCCGCCGTGACATCAACAAGGCAGGCCGCAAACAAGGCAGGCCGTAAACATCTCCTTTCCCGTGACAATCGCAATAACATAGCCTTCCCATTCTTGAAGCGCTTGCAGGGAAATTGCCTCCGGCCGTAAAGCTTGAGGAAAGGCTCAATATTTCATAAGGCCAACGATGATAACAATTAGTATAACCAATCTAAGATAGAAATATGCATAGTTTCTATGCCTAAAAAAATGGAACCCTTCTTTCTACGCCTCCAAAGCTACGAAGAACTGACATACTTCGTCTGTCACAGCTAATGCCACAACGCTGGATCGGCCCTTTGTAACTCCTCTTCCCTTATACTCTTTGACTACAAAGTTAAAATACGTCTCATCCTGCTGTGTGGCCACGGCTACATCATCGGACGGATCATATTGCTTTAAGGTGTCTATTAATTCAGATACTTTCATAGCCCCTTACTCCCTATATCCCTTAGCTCTCATGCACTGTCTTACCAACTCCTCTTGTGCAAAGTCTCTGTTGGGGTCTAGAACAGAACCATCATTATTATTCCTATTTTCTCGTTTACATTGAAATAGGTCTACATTAGCTTGTCGGTCTGTTTCACCTATCTTAGTCCAGCGATCGGAACAACCAGATAGTAATAGAACCATAAGCGCTAGCGTCTGCATCACCATGCGCTTTGCTCCAACGCCTTATGCTAGACACAGATAGTCTATACCCTGATATTACACTCAGCATAGACATTTTCTAACCAGTTAAGTGTTTCGTACAAATTATAAGCAAGATGTTTCCTTTGTTGTTCAGACATCTCAGATATTGCAATTTCAAAGGCAACTCTTAAGTTTGCGTCTCTATTAAGATTGGTGAACATCTCTAAGAGACGAGCTACATCATCCACCATGTTTCATCCCTTCAATTTTACAGCGATTTATGACCCCATGCCAAACCTCGTCATGGAGCATGTAGTATTCACCTATGTCATGGGGTATTGACGCCAATTGACGCCACACTTACGGCGCAGATCTCGGGATCCCTTCCAAGGCTCGACTGCTTTGCGGTAACTCATGCTGCCATCCTCAATTCAACACGGTCGGATCGACGTGCCGACCGCCCTTCAACACGCCAGCGGCACGTAACAGGGCCTTGTTAGCGTGCGATCCTTTTCTTCATGGGCTTGGTCCGGGGACGCGGCTCGGGTTGCGCTTGTCGAGTCTTGGCGGGGGGCCGGTGTTGCTACCTCGCCGAAACTTGACCGATGGCGCTGGTGGCTTCTTGCCGGGCGTGCAGTTGGGCTCGGGGCGCTTGGGCATGGGCAAAGCTTACTCGGAATTCTGATCTCTGGAACCCCGGCCCGGTCTGTGAGGGGCTGCTCCCACGGGCCGGGGCCGCATGGGGCGACTTGCGGGCACCCCAGACATCAAGCCAACCCAGGCCGCAGTAATGGCGTTCCGGCCACGCCCTAAGGAAAGGAGGCTGCTGGTCAGGCTGCCCCAGTCAAACGAAGACATGCCCATGGAGGTGGGCATCATCTCACAAGCAACGTTCTCACAAGCAACGTTCATGCCATCGATTAAGTCGTGGCCGCTGACCGCCGGGGACGCCACCCATTTCCGCTCATCTTTGGTCAGCCCTGAACTCGAAGGCGGCGAGGACGAGACAATGGCGGTGTGAGGCGCTGGTTTCATCTGAGGCAATTCGAAACATTCTACATGGTTCTTGCAGGCGTTGTGCTCGAGGTCCCTTTCTCGTTTGGGTTCTCCGCGATCAAGACCGGATGCGTCTTCGATAGCTCCCAACCGTGCGCGTTTCACAATCGGGTCTCGACGAATGAACTTTGGTATCGGCCACTCATCTCGATCTCAGTTCTGTAGATGCCCAATTACCGGCCATTCGCCTGTCATCAGGGACAAATTACCGAACCTGATCACTTTGAGTGCGTTCTCCGGTAAGAGTAACGGCACATCCGAAGGTCTTGGAATCGAAGCAAACGTCACCCGAAAAAAATATCCCAACAGAACCTTGCTCTGCTTCGGTGAACGGGCCACCACTCCGACCGAGAATCCGAGATTTCCAAGAAGAATGGCAAAAACTGTCTCCCTCTCTGTAAGGCAATTTTCTCATTGTCCGGTCCGATCTCCGACAGCATTCATACGCTCACCGAGTCGATTCTGGCGTCTGTTGGCTCGCTCCTGTTTTTAGCGCTCGCGCGTTGGCGCGTCATCGTCTGATGATTGCCGCTCCTCGCGCATCTTGACCTTCGCCGCTCAACGCCCAGATACGTTAGCCGCTGTCGGTTCCCCGAACAAATAGCCTCCGCAGAATCATTCTGTTAAACATAGATGGCAAGGTTTCTTCTTCTCGTACCAATGATAGAAACAATGAAGAAACTCCTCTATCAACTCAAACATGTCGTGACGCTTTTCCCGCAGAAGGATGTCCGCATGATCGACCACGATCACTAGCCCGGGATACCGAACAGAGAGATCGATCAGATCGTCCTCGAATCTGACCCATGGGCTCAGCCCCGCCCGCCCGCCATAAGGCGCGCTAGCGGAAGCGAGGGGTGCAACTTCAACTTTAGATTTGATGATCTCAAGGGAATGCGGCGCCGTGCCAATGGACGCAGCGACAGGCGCCGATCTGATCGATCTCATGGCCCGCGTTCTAGTAGCAGTCTTGCACGAGGAGAGGAGAAGAGTTAATGAGAGAGCTCTTGTACAATCCCAAGATCAAACCGGAGCATCTGGCTCGCAAGGCGATCGTCTACCTTCGGCAATCCACC
>JASHYD010001472.1 GCA_030043175.1 Xanthobacteraceae bacterium
ACTTCCCATTGATCGGCCGAAATGACACCCGCCGGTTTCGGACATAGTGAACGCTTCGCCGAAAGGTCAGGGTTCGATAGGGATCGATCACCTCATTTTGATGTCGCCGGGAATGCAACGAACGGGCGGCGTGGCGGTTTCCGCTGTTTGCTGGCATCGGTCAGCGACCTGAAGGATTTGTGGACGTCGGCGGCTACGGCACTCAGCTCAGCGGGGTGCGTGCAAAAAAGCGCCGCCCGCTCAATCTTCTGGAAGAAGCATTCGAGCCGCTCGGCTCAACATCGCCGTGAAGCGGATACGATTGGGACCATCAGCCCACCCGGTGATCGAGCTTAGGCAAAACAACCATCTGCGCAGACGATTGACCTGGGCGCATATGCGCCTATATGGGCGCATATGCACCTTTCTCCAGGAGCGCAGATTTAGACCATGCCCACCGCAACGCTGCCGGAACCGGAAAACTGCAACTGCTTTGCTGTCCGTTCGGCCGCGCACTATGTTACCCAGCTTTACGATTTGTTTCTGGCACTGATCGGCCCAGTTCTCCCATCCTCGCGAAGCTCAAACGCAGGGGTGCCCTGACGATCAATACGCTTGCGGATTACGTGATGATGGATCGCACGACGCTCGGGCGTGCCGTCCAGCCGCTAGAGCGGAATGGGCTGATTAGAGTTGGACCCGCACCATCCGGTCGGCGGGCAAGGCGGCTGCACTTGACGAAAGCCGGCGAGAAGCGTCGGCAAGCAGGGCTGGAGGCATGGGCTAGACTGCGCAGGCACGCTTCGAAGCAGGCTTTGGCGCCAGGCGCGCCGCCGAGCTGCGGACGCTGCCGCGGGCAGTCATCGCGCACCAATTCATGTCGACAGCTCAAGTCACGAGCCAGAAAAGGGGCCTTATGCGCCTGACGTCATGCGCCCTAACATGGTGCGATGCACGTGTATCAGGCTTCATCTTGACGCACTGACGAAATGGACCGCGACGGCCCACCAAACCGGCAACAAAACGTTGGCCCCTGATTTAGGAGCAAGCCCATGAAAGAGACGGCGGAGAAATTGAGCAAACAGTATTTTGAGGATTTCGTCGTCGGCCAAGTCTTCAATTCCGGCCGGCTGCGGGTTGCCAAGGAGGCAATCGTCGCGTTCGCAAGGGAGTTCGACCCGCAGCCTTATCATATTGACGAGGAGGCCGCGCGCAACTCGGTGTTCGGCGGGCTGGTGGCGAGCGGCTGGCACACCGCTGCGCTGACAATGCGGCTCCTTGTCGGCAGCGAGTTCAGACCGGCGGGCGGCATCCTCGGCGTTGGATTTGATGAGTTGAGGTGGCCGCGGTCAGTGCGGCCCGGGGATGAGCTTCACGTCAGGAGCGAAGTGCTCGAAGTGCGGCCGTCCAAGTCGCGCCCCGACCGTGGCACGATCGCGGCGCGCAACACAACGTTCAATCAAAATGACGAGGTCGTACAGATTTTCACCGCTAAGCTCCTCGTTCCGCGTCGGCCCGAAGGCCGAGCTTGATCCAGCGGCGCGCTGCCTGTCCGGTCCTTTCGTTTTTCTGAGAGGATTTTGCAGGATCGGACGAAAACCAGCTGAGCGGTTTTCGAGCTCGACCGGGGAACGTATGGGGATCAAGACGGCCGACGTGTCCGTGCACCGTGGGAGCGGACCCACCTCGGGGTATTTGCTGTGTAGGGGTTCTTCGCTGACGGGACCGAAGCCCATCGGTCGTCCGTCCTACGATTGCGCCCTTTATCGGCAACGAATGCCGATCCTGCACCGGCACTGTGCTGGGACGCGGATCGGGCAGGGGCTGTGGAGCGTCTTCGATCGCTCGTGAGCAGGAATTGACGCCCGAGGCCGGGCAGGCCGCCGTTGATGTCCACTGGGGCCGCGATCGTCCATCGGACGGCAGGCGGGCAACGTGATAACGGGGCGCGAACCGCCGCCAAACCAGCTTGCCAAAAGCCATCGGCCTCCCGGGTTCAACTGCCGATGTTGCTGAAACAGCACAGCAAGTAAGCTGGTTGCGGGGGTAGGATTTGAACCTACGACCTTCAGGTTATGAGCCTGACGAGCTACCGGGCTGCTCCACCCCGCGACAAAACGGTGACGCATGTTCTGCGATGGATCGTATCTAACAATCAAGACCTTAGTTGTGAAGACCGTTTCCGCGGGAAAACTGCCATAGTGGCGCTGTAACGCGGCTAATCTCTAATTAACCATCCGATGGTCCACAGAGACGACCCTCGACCTGACATTGCCACGCGCACTCTTGCGGGGCTGCTGCGCGACATCGTGGCAAGCGGCCGCAAGCCGATCGAAACGCCCGATATTTCCGATCTCGTCGCGGTGCATGAGCTGCGCAAGGCGTTCAAGCGTTGGCGCGCCATCATGCGCCTGATCGCTCCGACGGTCGGGGACGAGGCCGAGCAGATGCGGATCGTGGCCCGGGATCTGGCTCGCGAAATAGCGGCCGCACGCGACAGCCGGGCCGCGCAGGAGGCGCTTGCCGACCTTGGCGCCGCGGCCCCTCTGCCTTCGCGCTCGCATGCGACCATCGCGGAGCGGCTCGCGCAACTCCGCACCAGCGCTGAGGCCATCAGCCTGCCCCCCGAACGCAAGGCCCGGATCGGCGAAATGTGGACGCAGGCGGCGGCCGCGGTCGAGCACTGGCCGCTCCAAAGCTTCGACCGCGTGGAAGCTCCGAAACAGCTAGCGGCATCCTACCACCGGGTCCGCGCCGCGATTCCGCAGGATTGGTCGAGCACCAGCCCCGAGGCGCTCCACCGGCTTCGCCAACGGGTCGTCGAGCATCGCTATCAGATGGAAGTCGCCGAGCCGCTGTGGCCCAAGCTCATGCAAATCTGGGTGTCGGAGGCACAGCGGCTACGCGACCGTCTCGGTGCCCATCAAGATCTCGTTACCTTGCAGCGGCTGACCGCGCCCCATCAGCCCCTCGCCCGCTGGCGCTCACAACTCGCCCCCCTGATCCTGGAGCGGCAGGCCGCCCACGTCACAAGCGCGAGGCGCCTTGCGGGGAGGCTGTTCGCCGAGAAGTCAAAGGCATTTCGTCAGCGCCTGGCGTCATTGTGGGACCATCGCGCCCGTGGGCGGGACTAGCTCCCGCGATTTGCCACCGGCCGCTTCAATTTCTCCGCCCGAGTGTGAGTTTTCTCATACTCGCTTCGCAGCGTTTGTGGTGAAGTCGTCTGGTTCCTCCCCGACTGGCCCCGACTGTGCGATCCGGCAAGCCCGGCCGGGGCCATTTTATCGCGGACCGCTCCGGTTCGATCATGTCGAATTCGCCTCGCCGGCGGCGCGACTTTGCGCAACGCTTTGCGGATGGCAATCGAATCGGACCCGTGAGTTATTCCGGCGCGTGCCTCAAGCGGGGGCGCCGCAGAGGTCGCACAAATTTGCAACGGTGCTGCGCCTTTGCCTCCACGCACTCGGACGGAAAAATACCGGGCGGCGGCGTTATTAACCCGCTGGCAACGGATCGAAAAATGATTCCCGCCTGACCCGATTCGTTCCCCGTGAACAGACGCGAACGCAATGACGGGCAAACGTCCCAATGCCGACCGTCGCTGTGCGGCGGGTCCGCTCGCCATGAACGCAAGCGGCGACGCCGCCGCTTGGGGGCATGGCGTTTGCGATCGAACATCGTTGAAGAGGAAGAGGAACATCGTTGAAGAGGAATAGGAACATCGTTGAAGAGGAATATCCGTCCTTGGCAGGCCTGGCAGCGACCTACTCTTCCAAGTCTTAGGACTTAGTACCATCGGCGCTGGGGAGTTTAACGGCCGAGTTCGGGATGGGATCGGGTTCTTGCTCCCCGCTAGAACCACCAGGCCGGCGAAAGACGGGTATTCAGAGGCCTGCAATCGGTCGTCCAGAGGGCGCTCACGCCTTCGGCGGTCTGACTGCAGACGTCTGAAACGAAGCAAGCTGGCCATTCAACACCGGGAGTCCATGTCGAGCTTTGATGCCAGGTTTACTGATCTCCCGACACCGATTGCCCACATTCTGATTCCTGGTCTGGGTATTGTGTAATGAGAAACGATCAAGCCAATCGAGCGATTAGTACCGGTAAGCTCAACGCATTACTGCGCTTACACACCCGGCCTATCAACGTGGTGGTCTACCACGGCTCTCAAGGGAGAACTCGTTTCGAGGTGGGTTTCCCGCTTAGATGCTTTCAGCGGTTATCCCGTCCGTACATAGCTACGCAACACTGCGGCTGGCG
>JASHYD010001473.1 GCA_030043175.1 Xanthobacteraceae bacterium
CTGCCGCTGCTGTCCGATCGCGAGCGGCAGCATCTGCTTGAGAGCTCGCGCGCGACGGAGCGGCTGGCCCAGCCGAGGCGGCAGAGAAGCCCCGGCCCTCCCGTCCACCGTCGGCGGACGGAAGGGCAGGGGCGGTTGCGCGATCAGGACGCCGCGCCGCCCGACCGGCAGGCTCAAATGGACAGGAACAATGCAGCTGGAGTGCCGCTGCGGCATGGGCTCTCCTGGAGCGCCGAAGAGGACGGCAGGTTACGTGCCGCGTTCCTGGCGGGTGATGCGATCGCAGCAATTGCATCGGCGCATCAACGCAGAATCGGCGCCATCACGGCGCGGCTGATACGGCTCGGTCTGATGTCGGAAGATGGTGTGGTCGAGCTGGGCTGATCCGATAACGCGGCGTGCGAAGAGTGCGCTCCTTAAGGACGAGGCTGAGCGATAGATCCGTCGCTTCGATGGTGCGATTACGCGCGCGGAAGGTCACCTACCCGCCGAAGCGATCGGTTTCGGCGCTGATCATTGCCTTCAGGCAAGTCGGATGCTTCGCAAGAACCGGCCGACATCGCCTCTCGCTATCACGGCGGTGTTTTGTGGGCCGATGAGCCCGAAAAGCGCAACACGCGCTGCCGCGGCATCGATCCTGAAGGGCGCAGAGCGCAGCCTGCGACACGACGAGGTGCGCGACCTTGATTTCGATCGCACGATCCTTGGTTTCAAGCAATCGGTCGACGCTAAAGTTCGGGCTAGCCTGCGGCCTTCGATTTGAGCAAATCCGCAAGCGGTCTTGACGGATCAGCCAGGGCGGCCGCATCGACGGCCGCGCCTCGCTCGATCAGGCGCCGAACCACGGCGATGTCGCGTTGCGCGTTGATTCCAAGCGCGTAGGCCACCTCGCGCCCCATCAATTCGAAATTGATCTGGCTCGTGCCGCCGCCGCGTCGGCGCACCCGGCGCTCGGGCTTTGCGGGCGGCGTCCCGACGCCCTGGATATAGAGATCGAACTGCTCGGACCAGAACGACGGCACGCTGCAGTATGCCTCATTCGCGCCTGCAGCATTGCGGCCCGCGACCGCGCCCTGATCCTGAGCGTGGCGCCAGTCCTCGCGGCGCCCCAGACCGTTCGGTCCAGGGAACCGCACCCCGTCGCCGGCCGCGAAAATTCTCGGGTCGGAGGTGCGGCAGTGCGCGTCCACGATGATGCCGTTATCCGTGCGCAGCCCTGCCGCTACCGCAAGGCGATCGTCCGGCACGGCGCCGGCGCCGACCACAACCAGATCCGCAACCAGTGTCTCGTTGGTATTGGTCTTGAGTGCGATCGAGCCATCGGGCCCGGCCTGTGCGTGGGTCAAGGCCGTGTTCAGGCGCAGATCGACGCCGCGACGGCGATGTGCATCGTCGACGCGCGCCGAAGTCTCTTCGTCACACACCCGCGCCAGGATACGGGGTAGGATTTCGATGACAGTGACTTTAACGCCGAGCTCGATCGCCGATGCAGCCACTTCGAGCCCGATCAGGCCGCCGCCGACGACGCAGAGATGGCGCGCGTTCCTGAGCCCGCCCGCGAGCGCCCGCGCGTGCGCCTCGGTGCGCAGATAGTGGACGCGCGGTGCCCCGAGGGGTAGCATGGGAATTTGGCGCACCAGCGAACCGGTGGCGATCACCAGCGCGTCATATCCAAATCGCCAACCCGATGCGGTGATGATTTCTTGCGCCGAGCGGTCGATAGCTGTGCATCGCGTATCGCATCTCAGGCTTACGCCGTGGCCAGCGACGCCCTTGGGGCCCGCGATCGGCGCGTCCGACGCGGCGGCCTTGCCGAGCAGGACCGCCTTCGACAGAGGCGGCCGCTCATAGGGCTCGCACGGCTCCTCGGAAACGAGGATGACGGCGGCCTGCGGATCGCGGCGCTTGGCTTCGATCGCCGCGAAAGTACCTGCGGGGCCGCCGCCGATAACAACGATGTTCCGGGATGCAGTCATTCCGGTTCAGGCGCGCAAGGCTGTCAGCATATCTTCGATATAGTCTTCGCGGGTTGCGATCACGAGCATCAGCGACCACGGGCGCAGCTGCGACAGCGTCTTTGACAGCATTTGGTCGGTGGCGTGCGCGCCACCCAAAATGAGGCCGGTGGTGTTGACTCGTTTGACACTGCAGGCTTCCCCGATCAGCGCAGCTGCTTCGGCGTTCTCACCAGCCGTCGCCACCATGACGACGAGGTCGGCGCTGTCGAGTTCGTCAATCAAGTCCTTGGTACGGCCGGCAAGATCGCTCAACCAGCCCGGCATCGAGAAGCCGCGTCCGGCAGGCATGCCGGCAAATGCGGGGGCGGTGAAAAAGCTTGCGTTATTCCAGCGACGCTCGGCGAGATGCTTGACGACCGCCTCGCTGGCCGCGTCGAGCGCGATGATTTTAATCTGTCGCGGCTTGGAGTTCGGCGCGTCGATCCGGAAGCGCGCCTCCGCGGCGCTCGACATTCTTGCGCTTTCGCTCAGCATCGCGGTCCAAGCTCTAAACCGACGCCGGGGCCACGCCCGGGCGCGCCATCAACGCGTCCCTTGCCGCGTCCTTGAAGGCCTGGTCGCGTGGCAGCACCACGGCCGCCGATCTCACCCGCTGGTGAGCCAGATCGAGGCCGGGGGGGCGTTCGCCCTTGTCGATCAGCGCCTTGATGGAGCGCAACAGGCGGTGGCGCGCCATGATAATCCCGTTATCGGTCGACACCAGGTTCTCCTTGGAGCGATCAACGATCGGCCCCATGCTTTCCTGGATCGAGGCGTCTTGCATGCCGAAACCCTCGACGCCGCTGTAGCGTTGGCCGGCCTTCTGGGCGGCGCGATCGATCAGATAGTCATTGTCTTTGTTGGCAAGAGACCGGAACGTGCCGGGCGCACATTTGACATGAATGCCTTTGCCGTCCCG
>JASHYD010001474.1 GCA_030043175.1 Xanthobacteraceae bacterium
CCAACCAACGTTTTCAAGCTTTTCAC
Organism: Xanthobacteraceae bacterium; assembly: GCA_030043175.1. The sequence goes on from JASHYD010001474.1 coordinate 27, forward strand.
TAATCTGGAGGGTAAGGACAGCGCAGCGGATTTAACAGAAGCGGATGAACAGGAGCGGGTGGCGACGAACGCGGCCGGTATGGCCACGCAAATCGCGAAGTATCTCCATGGCGTGGGCGATTCAGAGAATATTCTCGTCAAGCTTCTCGGCGGGGCAATTGGAGCCGGGACCATTGCCCGAATCGTGCGCGGTTACACCTTTGTCTCCCGCAACTATGTGCCGGGAGCCAAGATTTTTTTGATCGGGTTCAGTCGGGGCGCTTATACGGTGCGTGCTCTTGCCGGTCTCATCCAGGCAAGAGGCCTTCTCGACCCCACCAGGCTGCCGCTCGCAACCGACAGGGGGCAGGCTTACCGGCTGGGCGCAGCCGTATGGTATCATTACCAGCACGCGCTGCTTGCGGCGCATCCTGATCCGACCCTCCTCGGCCGCTTCGAAGACCTGGCTGCCGACCTCCCGAGCTTTTTGTCGCAACCGCCGACCGACAGTTTAATCTCGCCTGTTGCAATCGATACGGTTGCCGTTTGGGATACTGTGGGCGCACTTGGCATCCCAGAATTCGCTAGTACCGGAGTGGTCGCCGACCTCTTTCGTTTTGCCAATACGACGCTTGGTCCCGATGTCGCCGCGGGGATACATGGCGTCTCGCGTGACGAAATGCGCGCAGACTTCACACCGACCCTTTGGGACCCGGACCCCAAGATCACTCAACTCCTCTTCTCGGGTGCCCATGGCGATGTCGGTGGCGGCTATCCGACGACCAACGACGAAAGTGGGCTTTCGGACCTTACCCTCGAGTGGATGACCAGACTGCTTGCGGCGCGCAGTGTCCTGTTCGCCGGCACGCCAACTTTCAGACCAACGCCAGACCCACGCGGGTGCGCGCACCAGCCCTGGCTCGCGCCGCCATTCAATCTCCTTCCCATACTCAAACGGGTTTTTCCCCACACGTTGCTTGAAAGTCCCTCGGTTCAGGCCCGGCGGATAGGTGGACCGGTACGTTTCGACCCTAGCAAAGCGCCAACCAATTATTCCTGATAAACTGCGGTTCGGGTGAGCAACTGAGATCCGAACCATCCCGCGCATCATAACGCCGACGAACCGGCGTCCCAGTGAATCGAGATTGGGTGTGCGCCAAGAACTCGCAATCGAGCTCGTGGATCGTGAATTCGCAGCCAAGGGCGGTACCCTCGCTGATCCGATAAGTCTGGGGACCGCGATCGCGTTGGCGAAATCGGCACGCCCTACAGTTTCGGTATGCCGCGTCCGGGGAGTGCAGCCTGAAGCTCACGGCGCCGATAATGATCGAATTCCGTACCAAGCTTTGCGAGGGACGCCGGCACCGGGCCAGGAGAAAGGCGAGGTACGCTCGCCAGCGATGGTGAAGAAGAAGCAGCGCGGATGAGTTTTAGGCCCATCATGCCGCCGTTCTTACGCAGCCTCGATACCGCCGCAGCCCATCGCAGTTCTCCGACGCAATCAATCCCGCCAACCGCGGCGCCGGACAGAGGATTGACGATTCTCTGCGCGAGGACGGGCCAAGGGTGCTCGCGTCGCGGGCGGCCACTACTCCGCCAACGTAAACACCCAAAGTGTCGATCCGTGGCTCGGCACAGGGATCTCGGGGGTAAGACTGCGGATGACACGGTTGCCAATCAAACTGGACCCCGCCGGGACGGCTATGTATTGCTTGCCACCCGCCATATACGTCATCGGAAAGCCGGCAGGTTGGCCGTTGAGCACCTGCTCCCATAATACCTTGCCGCTCGCGGCATCGAGGACGGCGAGGCGCCGGTTCGTGTCGCCGCCCAACACGATGCCGCCGGCCGTCAGAAGTAACGAGCTCGACCAGTAAGGGCGCCGCTGATGCGACCAAACGGTTTGCAGTTTGCCGAGGTTGACGGCATCGACTCGCCCGACCAAGCCGTTGCTGCCCGGGACGTGACGAAATTCGATCCGCCCCCTTCCGTAATCTTCTCCTTCGAACGGCTCCTGCTCGACTGCTCGGTAATCCATGCACATATTGTTCAAGGGAACAAATAGCGTGAGTGTCCTCGGATCAAAGGCTGTGGCCATCCACAGCTTGCCGCCGTAGAACGACGGGCACACGAAGTATTTTTCATCGAGGCGCTTGGGAATGAGGCTTTCATTGAGCGTTACTTTTCCGGACCCCGCGTCGATGTTCTTGAATACATTTTGATACGTCGTCTCGCGCGTCCACAGAACTTCCCCAGTGGTGCGGTCGAGTGCCCAGATGATGCCCGGCTTGCCGATCGCAACGAGCGCGGGCCGTTTCCGGCCGCCAACGTCAAGGTCGATGAGAACTTGTTCGAAAACGTGATCAAGATTCCAATTGTCACGCGGCAGCATCTGGCGGTACCAGACGATCTTGCCGCTATCTGCGTCGAGCGCCAGCGTCGAGTCGGTATAGAGCACCGCGCCGTCGCCGGTTCCGCGCACGATCTCGGAATGCGGTATAGGTCCGCCGGTTCCCCAAAACAGTAGATTGAGTGCGGGATCGTAGCTGCCGCCGGCCCACACCGAGCCGCCATTCCGTTTCTCGGCCGGCAATCCATTCCAAGTTGCATCTTCGGGCGTATCGGGCTGCGCGATCGTGCGGGTGCGCCACAGCTCCTCGCCGTTTTGCGCATCGAGGGCGACAATGAAACACCCATATCTGGTACCAGGATTGGTGCAGCCCGAAATACCGGCGGCGACCTTGCCTTTCGCGACAAGCGGGCCTCCCGTAAACGTGTAGCCCTCACGATAATCCGCGACCTGCTTGTCCCAAACGGGCTTCCCGGTTCGTGCGTCAAGAGCCACGATATGC
>JASHYD010001475.1 GCA_030043175.1 Xanthobacteraceae bacterium
ACTAGCAGGAGACGTTTGGCCACCCGAACGGACAGGGGCTGGCGCTGTCGAGAGCAAGCTTGATGCGGTCGAATGTAGCGCGGTCGTAGGACGGCTTGCGTCCCAGGTATGCGCTGGGCTGCGCGCGGTGCTTGTAGTCGATACCGGCCCGTTGGGCGGACTTGGTTGCCTCGGCCTGTGCTTGGGCGGTCGCTGCCATGAAGCGATGAGCGCATCGCGGACAGCCTGCCGCATCGGGTCCGTGGTGCTGCCATCGAACGTCATGCAGTTGATGACCGTCTTGACGGTGACTCCGCGACGCATGAACGCCCGGATCGTGTCCACCACGTCGGTGTAGTTGCGCCCAAGACGGTCAACCCAGCGTACGACGAGCGTGTCACCTGCGCGCAGCATGTCGAACAAGCGCTTGCCCTGTTCTCGCTCACCGAGCTTGGTCGCGATGCCGGACACGCCTTCATCGGACACCACAAGCACGGCAATCGAAAGTGGCGTTCGTGGCGAGGCTACGTGATGCCGACCAAGCATCGCTGACAAGACGTGCTGTCACCGACAACAGCCGTGCGTTGGTCGATGAGGTGTTGCGCTTGCTTGCTGCCACCGAAGCAGGGACACGCAAACGGAAGCGTGTGAGCAGGGCCGGCGCGTTCAAGCATGTAGTCGAGGGTTTCCTTGGGGACCTATTGGCCGCTAAGGGCGAGGGCTGGGTTTTTCGACGCGACAAAGACGCGCCCCGTCACCATTTCCGTGCGGCAAGGCAAGGCTTGAAGAAGCTGGGCCTGTTGGAGGAAACGCTAGCAGTGCAGCGGTGGTCGCCGTTCGGCGTTGTGACCCAGCGACGGTGTCGTCATTTTCGGGCTCTCAAGAGCTTGGCAACCCAGCATGGCATTGAGCCTACCGAGGGACGTAAGCATTTTGTTGATAGGCATCCTATCAAGCCCTTGCGGCTCAGAACCGCCTCGAAGCGGGCGGCCAACTACAGGCAGATACCCGGCAAAGAGATGAATCGGTCTGTGAGCTTGACGTAATTCCTGTTACAGCCGCTGCGTCGGCCAGCTTCTAACCTTGATAGCCGCCGACCTCTTCTTGCGGCACGCACCGCGGAGCTGTCGAAGAGAGAGCCGGCCGATCGGGTCACAAAAGGCTCGACGCGTGCTAAGCTGACTTTCCGCCGATGTTGCTTTGCGGGCTTCGACAATTCGGTGGAGCTGGAGGACTGGTATTGGTGCGGCTAGTCTTGGTCTCCAATCGTGTTGCTGTCCCGGGCCGAGAGGCTGGCAGTCTGGCAGGTGGGCTCGCAGTCGCGGTACATCCTGTCTTGCGGCGACATCCTGGAATCTGGTTCGGATGGAGCGGCCAGGTGGCTGCAAAATCGGGCGTCACCGTCCGGACGATCCAGCGCGGTCATCAATCGTATGTGCTGACCGATCTGATCGAAGAGGACTATCAGGAATATTACAATGGATACGCCAACAAAGTACTGTGGCCGATTCTACATTACCGGCTGGATTTGGCGGAATTCTCCCGCCGTGATCTCAGCGGCTATATGCGGGTCAATCAGACCTTCGCCACGGAATTGGACAAGCTTCTTCAACCAGATGATCTCGTATGGATTCACGATTATCACTTGTTTCCGCTCGGCAAGGCGCTTCGCGACCGCGGTCATCGAAACAAAATCGGCTTTTTTCACCACATCCCCTTTCCACCACCAGAACTTCTGACTGCGCTTCCGAACCACGAGCAGCTCATTCCGGCAATGTGTCACTACGACCTCGTGGGCTTTCAAACCGAAATCGATGCTGCAAATTTCGCACTCTACTTGCGGAACGAATGCCGAATACCGAGCCGTGATCAATACACATATCAGACGCCAGAGCGGACGGTCCGAATCGGTATTTTCCCGGTCGGGGTGGAGACAGCGCGACTCAGTCGGCTGGCTCGGCGCGCGGCGCAGGCGCCCTTCGTGCGCGACGTCATGGAGAGTTTGGCCGATCAGGTGATGATCATTGGCGTCGACCGCCTGGATTATTCCAAAGGCATCGCGCTTCGGATAGAAGCCTTTGATCGCTTTCTTTCCACCCATTCCGATTGGCGCGGGAAGGTGACCTATCTGCAGATTACACCCAGAAGCCGTTCGGAAATCCAGGAATATGCCGATATAGAAAGACAGATCGACGAAACGGCAGGCCGTATCAACGGGACATATGGCGAGGCATCTTGGACGCCAATCCGCTATGTAAAGCGTGTCCACGGCCGTTCCACACTTGTCGGTCTCTATCGTTCCGCGCGAGTTGCGCTTGTCACTCCGCTGCGCGACGGCATGAACCTTGTCGCCAAGGAATATGTGTCGGCCCAGGACCCCGAAAACCCAGGGGTTCTCATCCTGTCGCGCTTTGCCGGGGCGGCTGTTGAATTGGAAGCGGCGCTTCTCGTGAATCCATACGACCCTGAGTCGGTTGGAACCGCCATTGCGAAGGCGTTGTCGATGTCGCTGGATGAGCGCCGCACTCGTTACGATGCCATGTTCCAGGTTCTACTGGCAAACGACGTCAAATTATGGGGCGAGCGCTTCCTGATCACTCTAACACGACCGCGGAATTTCCTAAATCGGCTCGCACGAATGAACTTGGCATAGGTTTGGTGTCCGAGCCGCGCGGAAGGGGATATGGCCGCTTCTGTGGCCCCGCTCGGACGCAAGGGTGCGCGCCAATCATCAGCCGCTCATTGGCTACCAGCGGACCTGCAGTGGTCGTTCCTGCGCAACGCGCATCTCGATTAGCGTGCAACGCTCGGACATTCGGGAATGCCACACCGATGCTGTTAGTCGAGCGGTAGCAGCGGGCTTTACTGGCACTTTTGAAATTCTTGTAGTAGACAAGGCCCGGGGTGGTCGTCTAGAAAAGGGATCCCTTTGCGCTGCTCACCTTTCTCGGCTGACCGCGCATGGGTGCCGTCCAGTCTGAGCGATGCCGACGGTCTGTTCTCCCAGCATGGCGCACACCTTCACGAACTGCTCGCGAGTGAAGCTCGGCTTCCGGCCAACGTAGGCGCGGTCGCCACTCTGCTTGGCATGCTCGATACCGTGCCGTTGGGCAGCATCTAACCCGTACGTTACAGCTATGACGATGAGTCACGTTGACTCGGTAGGCTTACCTCAACAGACCGACAGCAAGTGATTGGCGGCATGCTGGAGCAAAGGTGACCGGGCCCGCATCCCTAGGTCCCACTGCGCTATTTATGGGTTTGCAACTGGCTCCGCGGACGTCATGCGCTCGTGCGGGTCTAATGTGGCTTGCGGCGCCTGTGGATCGAGCTTGCGCACCAGTGAACGCGCACAATCCGCCCATGTGTGGGGGCGATATTCGGCCCGCAATCGCGCCTCCCTCGCTGCCAAATAGGGCTCGAACAGCAATCTCTCTATCTTCGCCAGTGCGTTGTCGGCGTCCGACGGGTCGAAATAGTCGATCAAGTCGCCGCCCACCTCCGGGATAGACGTGCGATTCGAAGCAAGGCAAAACTTGCCATGCGCAAGGCTTTCGGCAATCGGCAATCCCCAGCCCTCGTAAAGGCTCGGAAAGACCGTTAACAGGCACGAACGACCGCTACGGCCGGTTTGGCGGCGCCCGCTCGCCACCGCCCTGACCAGGCGGCCGCGGCGATCCACTGTCAAAGCCACATTTGGTCCGCGGTACTTTTGATAGCTGCCGTGGTGACGCGATCGAGGGTTCACAGCGGTTAATGGCCACGACCTACCATCACGCTCATTTCAAATCCCGGAGTTGGCGGCCGGCGGGTATTCGCCGGCGCGAAACGCCCATCCGCCCTCAGACACTGACGAATGATCGATCGCCCGCCGTCGAGCTATAGACCGTCTTGCCAAAGAAGCACCGTCAGGCGGACGGCGAGTGCATCCCGACAGACATCATCACGGCAATGAGCTGCCGGATTGCAGGTTCACTACCGGCGTCGGGTGCTGAGAAACTCGGCGTCGCGCAGACCGTTGCTGCGCTTGCCGGGAACCTGATGAGCGGC
>JASHYD010001476.1 GCA_030043175.1 Xanthobacteraceae bacterium
ACACCGCAGATCTGCCCAACCGAAGCACTTTTCGGGGTTCACGTGGATGCCGCTATCGACGATCCTCATCATTTTGCCAGGCACCCATGAAACCAAATAGGTTGTTTGGTCGTCCTCATGAAGATACGCCACCCATGTATCCCAAGGAGGCACGTTATCGACTGTGAGAAAGCCATCAGTTTCTGCTTCAGCAGCGCCGCACGCAAGATTCTCATCCGGAAAATAGACTAGGAGTCTACCCTCCCACCATTGAATTCGCTCTGGCAATGAATGCTTGCCGCGGCCCAAAGCGCGGCGTCGTTGTTTTGCGACAGAGTCAACCCACGATTTACGATCGTTGCTACCGAATTCCGGGGCGATATCGACACTACGAAAGGTTACCAGTGGTGACCAAGGCTGTGGCCGCGATGAGCACCACGCGATTGTCTCGGCCAAGTTCTGGATAAGGTCATCCAACGAATGGCCCTTCTGGTAATCCAGGTGCATCCGATTCGCTCTGCACGGCGGCTATGGCGCGGCCTATTCCGCTTTCGGCTTCCGTTTGACCGACGTGCGCTTTATGCGATCAGCGATCGCCTCTTCGATCAATTCCCTGGCCACGTCGCTGCGTTTCCGGCCAGTACTGGACGCCCAACGCTCGACATGCGCCATTGCGTCAGGACGCAGCCGCACAGATATAGCTGGGGCCTGAACGTCACCGCCAACGCTGCGGGGTCGTCCCATCTGCTTTTTTACAGTTTTGTCTACAATAGTCCTTGACTGTTTCATGCTCTTTTGTCTACATAAGTCCGTGCACGAACGCAAGGAGGCGCAGATGGAAGAGCAGGAAGCCCGGAAGCTGCGCCCGGACCTGACGGAGGCCGAGAAGGCCCGCCTTGAGGAGTTCGGCTCCCTCGGTTTCAAGTCGATCCGCCGGCCGGACATGCGGGTCGAGAAATTCATCCCCAGCAGAACCCAGCACTGATGCGCGACGGGCGCCCTTACGGACGCCTATCGGGCGACAGGCCCACAGGCGGGCCAAGGCGAGGTAGCCGCCTCGCCAAGGCCCTAACCACAGCAACCCTGGTTAGGAGGGCCACCATGGCTAACCCTCAAGCTATTACGATTCCAATCGAACTTCCACGCGATGAAGCTACCGCCTTCGCGGAACTGCTCAAGCGCACCTCGTATGAAGACTGCCTGCGCCGTTCGAACGGGCTCAAACGATACACTGATGGCCGCGAGGAAGCCGACGTAATGTGGTCGGCGCTCAGGCTGGTCGAGAATCAATTCGCCGAGGCTGGCTTCGCGCCGCGCTGAATTTCGCAATGGGCGTCCCGATCAAGGGGCGCCCGATAGTTTTCCATAAGTCCGATTCCGGATACTTAAAAATGGACACCGCCATCATCAATCTGCCGGCCATCATCAATCTGCCGGCCGTCATCGACCAGGCCCAGTTGCCGAGCACGTTGCGTGCTGCACTGGAAACAGCGGCCGACCTTGCCAGCAACTCCCGAGCTGCATCGACGCGAGCGGCGTACGCCTCTGATTGGCGCATCTTCACCCGGTGGTGCGAAACTCAGGGCCTCTGCCCTATGCCGGCCAGTCCTGCAACAGTCGCAGCCTTTCTTGCCGACCAGGTCAAAGCGGGCATGAAACCATCGACGCTAGGGCGGCGCCTGGCCGCGATCAAGTATCGCCATAAGACTGCCGGTGAGGACTCGCCGACCGACGATGAAAGGGTCAAGGCGGTCCTGAATGGTGCTCGCCGAACTTTGGGCGTCGCGCCCCGCAAGCTGGCCGCCGCAACGTCGGAGAAGGCCATCGGGATGGCGACCCTGGTCCGTCCTGGTCTTGCCGGATTGCGTGACCGCGCCATCCTGCTCTTGGCGTTCTCGCTGGCTGCGAGGCGCTCAGAGTTGGTGGCGCTCGACGTTGAGGATATCGAGGAATGCCCCGAGGGGCTTCGCGTCCGAATCCGCAAGAGCAAAACGGACCAGGAGGGCGTCGGCGCGACTGTCGCCGTCTGTCGCGGATCGATTGCCTGCCCGGTGAAAGCCCTGCGTGAGTATCTCGACGCGGCTGGCATCACGTCCGGACCTGTATTCCGGTGGATTCGCAGGGGTAATCATCTCACCGATCGTCGGCTTACAGCCCAAACGATTTGCAGGATCGTCAAAGAGCACGCGGCCAAGTTGGGTCTTAACCCGAGGGAGTTCGGTGCCCACAGTTTGCGTGCCGGGTTTGCGACCTCCAGTGCCACGCGGGGGGCCAATCTGTTCAAGATCATGAGCGTCACGCGCCACAAATCGGTCGATACGCTCCGGGGCTATGTTCGCGACGCGGATCTCTTCAAGGATCACGTCGGCGCGGGGCTGCTCTAAGGGGGCGGTAATGACAATTCAGGAAACTGATGTCGTCACACCCCTGCGGCCTGCGAAAGCGAAGCGCGCCGACAATACTGCCGCGTTACGGCAGCGGCGCAGCCGTGCGAAGCGCAAGTCGTCTACCGGGGCGCCGGCTGCGAAACCTGTGCAAATCTCAGGCTTAGAAAAAACCAACGAAATCAAAGCCGATGTCACGGCTGAGCGTGGCGACACACGCGCCGTCACGGCACCGTCACGGCGCACTAACTACGCCCTAGTCGCCATCGCGTATGGCTTCTTTCTGCTGGGCATCGGCATCAACGTATGGAACGCGATGATCGGCGGCACGCTCGCCGACATGGCGCTCCCAGCAGCCCTGGGCGTGCTGGCTGAGGCCGTCGTATTCTTCCTCCCGGCCTGGGCTCTGACGCTTCCGATAGGCCGGCAAATGCTGGCCTGGGCGCTCTTCGCCTTCATATCAATCTTCGCCCTTACCAATAGCCTGCGCATGGCCAGCATCATAGCGGCGGACCAGGCAACGGCTCGAGCCGACCGCCAGACGGAGGGCATCCGGGCGGCCGACCATGCGCTGGATGTTGCTCGGTCCAAGCGGGACGAGGCTTGCGGGCGCGGACTCGGCAAGACGGTGGCCTGCAAGGTCCGCCAGACCGAGGTCGCCAAGCTGGAAGCCAATCAGACCCAAGCTACGGCCAACGTTGTCGCCCAGGCCCGACCGGAATCCATCGACTTCGCCAAGCTGGTGACGTGGCTGAGCCGGGGCGTCGTTCAGCCCGGTGCCGATGATTTCGCAATGCTCTGGCTGCTGTTCCGGACTTTCCTACCGCAGGTAGGAGGGCTTGTGCTGATGCTGGCCGCGACGTCGACGCGGGGACCATACGGCAAACAAGTTCCAGACTCCCTTGAGGGGGGCTAATGAGCCGATCGGCGATCAGGAACGCGGCGATGTGGACGACGTTGCGGCGTGCGGCCACCAAGCCGTGCCTCATGCAATCCCCCGCCCTTCCTCAGCTCATCCTCGACGAAGTGGGCTTAGATCCAATCGCTCTACTGCAGGCCAAATCCGAATAACAGGAATCGGGAGTCAACTTTCTCTCTCGTTTGCACTGTTTCCGTCCTCGGTGCCTCACTTTGATGCTCGTGGGCCGCAATTCGCGTGGCGGGGTACCAGCATCTGGTGCCCTCATGACGAGGCGCTCTCAAGGTCCAGGACGGCCATGCTCGCGGGTGCTGCTGTACCACAGCCGAAGCTGACGGAAAGCAGGAAGTATCATGTCCGCTCGCCGTAGAGGGCGGCTTTCCTCTACTAGTGGCGATTTGGTCGATATTACGCGCGATCTCCTCATAGAACTTGGCATTGTTCGTAGTGGGGCCAGAAGCCAAGTCGCGACCAGCCATGGCCTGAGCATCGCCGCCCTCGCGAAGGCGCTGCATTACAAATCGCATTATCGCGGCAGCATCATCGCTTGGCTCGTTCGATTCGTCCTCGCGCTTGTCGGCGTTTGGCTTGTTCGCTCCGATAGGGATCTGCGCCTCGTCATGCTCGTGGGTCCTTGGCTTACTCGCTCCGTTAGGCACCTCCGTACCATCATCCTTGTCGCGTGGTTCGCCTTGGTCTAGCCCGTCGGTTGGCGCCATCACCTTGGTGCCTGTGGCCTCGACTGGTTTGCCCGCATTATCGACATTGCCTTTAGCCGCATCCACTTTGGCAGCGGCAGTCGGAGAATTCTCATTCTCTCCAGCCGCTGCGACAACGGTTGCAGTTTGCGTGTCCTTTTCGACGACCACGCCGGTCGTCGCAACATGCTCATCCCCGCTGATCTTCGAGGTGGTGGTCGTGTGCATGGGCGCAAGCAGCCCATATCCACTGATCAGCGCACCGACGGCAGCAACCGCGGCCGTGGTGCCCATCCACTTAAAGCGAGGCCGCTGGCGGTCGAATGTCGGCCCGCGTTGTTGACGCTTGAGCATCAACTGAAAGTACTCGCGCTCGAGTTGCAGCAGTCGATCGTAACTAGCCCGCTGCTTCGCATCGCCTAGGAGGGCATGGGCGGCGATAATCTCCCTGAACCGCTCCGCCGCATCCGGATCGCTGGGATGGAGGTCGGGATGGCTCGCCTTGATCGCCCTGCGGAACGCTTTCTTCAAAGCCTCCGCATCATCATTCTCACGAGCACCGAGA
>JASHYD010001477.1 GCA_030043175.1 Xanthobacteraceae bacterium
GTTGGCATTGCCGCCGGCCTCCTCGAGGGCAGCTTCATCCGATTTGCGGCCGAACTCGCAAAGGCGTTCGATGACGGCGACAATCTCCGCATCCTGCCGATCGTCACCTACGGGGCGGTCGAAAACATCGCCGACCTCCTCTATCTGAGGGGAGTCGACCTCGCGATCACCCATGCCGACGTGTTCGACCTCTACAAGAAATCAGGCGATGCCAAGAACGTCGAGGAGCGAGTCAATTACATCTCGCAAATGCACAACACCGAATTTTACGTGCTGGCGCGCGCGGGGATAAACAGGATCGAGGACTTGGCAGGGAAGAAGGTGGGTTTTCATGCCAAAGGGTCGGGTCCGAGTGTCACCGGTCCGATGGTATTCGAGCGTCTCGGCGTGCATGTCGAGCCCGTCTTTATCAATCATACCCTGGCGATCGAGAAGATGAAGACCGGCGAGATCTCTGCCATCTTCCAACTCGGGGCTAAGCCGAACGATCTGCTGGCCAAGCTGAAACCGGAGCCCGACCTCCATTTCATTCCGCTCGAATGGAGCCAGAAATTTTCCGACTACTATCTCCCAACGATGCTGACCCATGACGATTATCCGAGCCTCATCAGGCCCGGCGAAACCATCGACACACTGGCAGTTCCGGTGGTTCTGGCAGTCTACAATTGGCCCAGGAACAGTGATCGCTTCCGTCGGATAGAGCGGTTTGTCCACTATTATTTTGAGCAATTCGACAAGCTGAAACAGCCCTCTTTTCATCCCAAGTGGCAAGAAATCAATTTGGCGGCGCGGGTGCCCGGGTGGGTGCGCTACCCGGTGGCCGAGGAGGTGCTCGCCACGCTGGTGAAAGACCCGGTAGCGACCACTCAGCCTCCACGCTCCATCGAAGCGGCGGCCGGTCGCTCTGATGCCGATCAGGCCCCTCTCTTCCAGCAATTCTTGGAGTGGCAGCGAAAGAACCAAAGGACTCATTAATACGATCGATGGGGTCTGTCGATGCGAACCGGTTGCCCGACAATCTGCTGGTCGAGCGGGTGGTCGTGGAGATGCTTTATTGCCATGGTTTAGGGTGTGGCGAGGCGGCGCGGCGCACACCAAAGCGTCAAGTCATCGAATGCGATTGAGTTGCAGCTCTAGGGCAGCCAGGGGGTTGAGACATGCGTTCTTCCAGTCGATTATACGTTCAAGTCCTCATCGGCGTCGCTATCGGCATCGCGGTTGGCTATGCCGCACCGCAGATTGCGATCTCGTTCAAGCCGTTCGGAGATGCCTTCATCAAGGCGATCAAGTTGATGGTCGCACCAATCGTCTTCGTGACGGTCGTCGTGGGCATCGCCACGATGGGAGATATTCGTCGCGTCGCCTCTGTCGGACTCAAGGCGATCATCTATTTTTGAAATCGTATCCACGCTTGCACTCATTGTCGGCTTGGCGGTCGGAAATGTCTGGCCCGTCGGGGCCGGCATAAATGTCGATCCGAACACCTTCGATGCCGGCGCGGTGGCGAGCTACGTCAACCAGGCGAAGTCGCTGACCATCACCGATTTTCTGCTCAATATCATTCCGACGACGTTCGTCGACCCGTTCGTGAAGGGCGAAGTTCTCCAGATATTGTTCATTGCAATTCTGTTCGGGCTCGCACCGTGTCAAATCGGCGATCGGGCAAAGCCGCTTGTCAGCATCCTGGATCAGATCGCGAAAGCGCTGTTCGCCATGGTTCGCGTGATCATGTACTTCGCCCCGATCGGCGCCGGCGCTGCCATCGCGTTTACCGTCGGGAAGTTCGGCGTCAAGACGCTGATCGATCTCGGCCAGTTCGTGTTCGCGGTCTTTGCGGTCTGCCTGGGGTTCATCGTGGTGGTCTTCGGATTCTTGCTGAGGCTGTGCGGGTTCAGATTGTCGCGCGTTTTTGGATACTTCAAAGAGGAAATTCTATTCGTTTTTGCCGCGACGTCATCCGAGGCGATGATGCCCCGTTGCATGGAAAAACTCGAACAGTTGGGCTGTTCGAAAGAGATCGTCGGCTTGGTCATGCCGGCAGGATTCTCCTTCAACATGGATTGCGCCGCGATCTACATGGCCATGGCAGTCCTTTTTATCGCCCACGCCACCAACATCGATCTTTCGCTGTCCCAGCAGTTTGTCATGCTCTTTGTAATGCTGTTCACGTCGAAGGGGGTCGTCGGAGTGACCGGAGGTGGATTTGTGGCGCTCGCCGCGACCATCCCGGCGGTTGGGATCCTGCCGGTCGGAGGGCTCGCGCTCCTGCTAGGCGTCGACCGCTTCATGTCGGAGATTCGTGCGGCTGGAAACCTCATCAGCAATATCGTGGCTACGCTGGTAGTGGCCCGGTGGACCGGCGCCATCGATCTTGCCCTGGCGAAGCAGATCCTGGGCGGGCACAAGGCCCGCCGCGCCCGGACGGTCGGCGCGGTCCCGGCCAGCGCAATCCCGGAACCGGCGGAATGAGCGGGTGCCGCGTGGCGCCGGGTCATCGGCAAGACCGCCAGTCTTGCCTTCCAGAGGCCGGAATTGCGGAAGCCCCTGGGAGGGGGTCTTGAACCTGTCTGCAACGTAGATATACGGTCGTAGTCGGAAACTTACCTGGTAACCCAACGCCTAGCCCGCCTTGAGTCGGGGAATGGTTACCGGGAGGCGGGATGGGTTACTGGCGATTTAGTTGCGGCGCCCGCAAAGGCGCGGTGCCCCCATTGTGCCTGCGGGTGGGCACGGCGTGTGAATGGCACGCCCTTGTCCGCCGGTTCGAGCCGGAACTGGTGGGCCTGGAAGCGGGACGCCGAAAAGATCAGGCGTGAAGCCTTCGCTCGGCGTTCGGGAAATCCGCCACAGCCCGATCGATCATCGTGTCGGCACCGGCTACAAACGGCTCCTGTGTCAAACCGACCCGCGGATCATCAAAGCCCTTGCCCGACTCGCAGTCATGCGATCGGATGGTTGGATATTTCATGGGAGCCGTACCAAAGAGATCAATGGCTTATGGGGCGCAAAACGCAAAGGCCGCGTGTCGTGAAGCCGGCGCGATGCGGCCCGTCTGTACCAGCCGTGACAGTACACGGCAGCGTGCCATCTGCGACAATTCGGGCAAACAGGGCAACTGAGTGAACGGCCGCGGTAAGAAGGTCAATCACGGAACTCACCGCCCCGCTGGCGCCTTATGTGACCGAACTCCCATTCCCCGCAAGGAGCCCCTCATGGCAGCGAAAACCCAGGTCGACATTGACATTGACATCACGCCCGACATGCTCGCGGCCGGCGTTCGGGTGCTCGTCGACTCCGGAGTCCTCGATCGGGGCGCCAGCAGCGAGCTCGCCACCGGCGCCGACGAAGCGCTTGTCACCGACATCTACAAAGCGATGACGCGGGCCCGTTCTCGCGAAGCGACCGTACAGGTGACGGTGCCGGGCGTGATTGAGCCCGGCGCTGAGCTTCTCGTCAAGAACGAGAGCGACCAGTCCATACGTGTCATCGCCGACCCGCACGAGACGTTGAAGCTGAAGACACGCGGGATGCCCCGCGACTAAATGAAGAGGGTCGTCGATCGTGGAGAACCGTAAATGTCGTTTCATAGAAAGCGTTTTTTGTTTCGCTCGCCCTCATGATTTTCCCTCGGCACCGCCGCGATAGTCACCGGGCCGCGGGTACTTGGCGAAGTCAAGCGGCGAGATTAAGCACCAGTCGAGGCGACGCTGAGCCGCGCGAGGGGATCGCGGGGCAGCAATACGGCCGAAGCCGACCGCTGAGAGGCGGTCGATGCGGTGCGGACCACTCCTGCCGCGGCGATCAAAGGTTGATCCCGTAGGTCTGTTCAGCTCACCGGTCGACCTCCCGATCGATAACCTGGATCGACCGTCGCCCTGGCGAGGGTGCTGCGAAGGATGAGTTCCTGACCGCTTCCGTTCCGAATCGACAAGTGGATTTTTGCGGTCGCCTCCGACTTTCAGCGGGCTTCATTTCGGGTGCTCGTAGGGCGCGAAGTCATGCAGAACGAGAGCCAGACCTTAACGCTACTGCAACCAGCTCATTCAGGAGGCAGGACTCGATTGAGCTGACGCAAACTGAAAGATGACTGTGCAAGAATCGCGACCCCGAGCACGGCGCGATTTCGCAGAATTCATTTGAATTGCCGCCAGCAGCAGCGTGGT
>JASHYD010000008.1 GCA_030043175.1 Xanthobacteraceae bacterium
GACGAATTTTGGCTCACATCGAGGAGATAGGACCACTGAGGCGTGATCGGGCCAGTGACTTCAGCCGCCGTATGAATGGTTCCAAACGATCCTATCGATTCCTGAAATGCTCCCGTTTGCTTGGTCGTGTTCGGTTCCTTCGGTATGACATTTATCGCGCCACCGACGCCGCCGGTCCCGTAGAGCGTGGAGGAAGAACCGGAGAGAACTTCGATGCGATCGATGTTCCATGGATCGAACGGAAATTGCGTGACCCCACCGGCATTGAAAAGCTGCATGCCGTCGTAGAGCTGGCTGATCGAGTTCGCGCCGTAAAAGCCACGTGCGCTTGTGCCGCCGATGCCATTTCCGATAGAGGGATTAATTGTGATGCCTGGGGCTCTGGTTTCAGCGTCCACAATCGAGTCGCCTTGCTGCCGGATCTGATCGCCTGGAATGACCGTGACACTCGCCGGCGTTTGAAGCGGCGTCAGGTTCAATCGGCTTGCAGCTGTCGAGGGTTGATTGAGATTGAGCTGATAGGGTTGCGGCGAGGTTTTACCTGCACCGGAGGGCGGCGTCGTTGGTGCAACGGGCGGTGCCGCGGGCTGAGCGGTTTGGGTTGTTGGGGCGGGGGCACCGGGGGCTGGCTTCGGCTTGGGGCGTTTAGTCCGCACCGAAATGGTGGGAAGCTGAGATCCAGGTGCGGTGGACGGCGATCGAGTTGCGCCTGGTGGTGGCGCTGGAGGTGACTGAGGAGGTGACACGGGCGGTGAGACGCCAGGTTCCTGAGCTAATAGCCGATCGGCCATCGAAACGGCCGCCAACACGGAACCACCAATCAGCATCCCCTTACATGTTGTCCGACGCATCGCGCCCCCCGATATTTTCCGTCAGTGTATCCGGCGGCAGCCCAAGATGCGCAGCGCTCGCCTGAGCTGGCCACCTTCAGCGCCAATGTCGAGAAGATCGCCGACTGACGGCACATGGCGCCTAGCCGACGCTGCCAAGCGCTCCGCGTAGTCAGAAGTATCGATGGCTTCTGGGTAAATTTCGATGGGACCGCACGTCCCAGACGCGGGTCGCGTCAACAGCGCAGACCGTACTGGCAGAGCAATTTGGTAATTACACGCAGATGACACCTTACGCCCCGCAAACGCCTAAACGTCAGCGCCAACGAGGGTTCGCCGAGTGGCACGTTGTGTGGCAGTCGGCAGACGTTACCGGCGGGTTCGGCCGGCGTGCTCGCGCATGACCCCTCCAGACGGCACGCATTCCGGCTGGCGGCTTGCCCAACTCGCGGAGTGCGCCTGTCGGCCAACAGCCACTAGTTCACGGAACAGCACGCAGTCTAGGCGATGCCTCACTGCGATCCCTTCGATCCTCAAAGGGAGCCGTCAGTAGAGAGTTAAAGTTATGTTAGTACGTTGTCAATTAGCACAGTCTTTAGCAGGTGAATTCAAAACGTGATTTTCATTCGTGTTGCTGCGCGGCCACATCTCCGCGGACGCCTGCGCATATTTGAAACCATTATACTTTCTGAAACGATAGCGATACTGGGGCATATAGTATACGCCCTATGGTATTTCTGCTCGCGCTTCGTAGGCCTGAGAGCCTGCTGATCCGCGCCATAAGGGTATCTGCCCTACGCTACCGGGCAGGGTTCGAACCCCTCGACGCCGGCGCCCTAGCGCTCGACGCGGCTGCGCCTGCGCTCTCTCGTCAATCCCAATCATGAGGGTTAAAGTCCCTCCGCGGGAGCAGAAGGCAGGTATGGAGAAGTATAATAAACGGGCACGAAGGCGAAAGCCGGATACAGCCAAGATGGACCTGAAGCCACCTTCTCGTGCTTATGCAGCGGCCAACGCCACGACACCCAGATGGATCTTCGGCGAGCCGCGGAACTTCATGCTATCGGTGAACAAGGCCTTCTAACCAAGGCCCTCGCGCGGGAGGCGAGCTCATGAATAAGGTCTGCTTCGACCAGATGGAGTCGGTGACTCCCGCGCCGTTTGTCGCCCGGGGGCGCCTCATCACGCCGGTCAGGCGGCTGTGGCGCGAGACCAAGCACTGGATCGTGACGATCCACCGCTGGGTCGGCATTCTCACTTGCCTGGCCTGCATGGTGTGGTGCCTGTCGGGCATCGCCCTGATCTATATCGTCGAGCCCAAGGTGATGGACGCGGAGTACCGCGCCAGCCTCAATCCCATCGTCTGGAGCCAAGTGCGCACCGACCCGACAGCGGCGCTGAAGGCTGCCGGCCTCAAGGGCTTCCCCCGGCGCATGCGGCTGGAGATGTCCGGCGGGCGACCGGTCTATTTCTTCACCGACTGGAACGGCGCCCAGCCCGCGGTCTACGCCGACACCGGCCAGGAGATCACCTCGGTGGACGCGGCCCGGGCGCTGGAGATTGCCCGCGGCTACACCCATTCCGACAGGCCCACCTATCTGAAACCGGTGGACAGCGACCAGTGGGTGTTCCAGGCCAAGTACGACGAGCTCAGGCCCTATCACCTGGTCAGCCTGCAGGACGACGTTGACCGCCAAATCTACATCTCCAGCCGCACCGGCTTCGTGACCATGGACACCAGCGCCCACGACCGGTTCTGGGTGTGGACCGCGCGCATCCCGCACCTGATCGAGCTACCGATCGAGCGCAGCCAGGCCGGCCATTGGCGGCAGTTCTTCCTGTGGTCCACGGCCCTGGCCGCCGTGGTGGCGTTCTGCGGCCTTTTCCTCGGCGTCCTGCGCCTGAGCGTGGTGAAGCGATACAGCGAGGGCCGCGTCAGCCCGTTCCGCGGCTGGATGCTGTGGCACCATCTGCTGGGCCTGATCGGCGGGACTACCCTGTTCACCTGGGTGGGAACGGCGTTCATCTACATGCACCCGAACCATTGGCTGGAGGCCAGCACCCAGCCGGCCGCCGCGATGCAGCGGTACGGTGGCCATCGCGGGCCCGACTTTCCGCTGACGGCGGCGCGTCTCGGACAGATCGCGCCACAGGACGCGCTTTACACTGGCTTCTCCTGGCTGGCTGGCCGGCCGATCGCCTTCTTCGGCTTCCGCGACCTGCACATCCTGACCTTCGACGGGGCGACCGGCGCCTACGCGCCGCTCTCGGCCGAGCGCCTCACCGAGGCGGCCAAACTGATCGTTCCGGACGGCCCGGTGATCCATACCGAATTGCGCACCACGCCCGACCGCTACTGGCACAGCTTCAAGGGCGATGTGCGCAAGGTGCCCATGTTCCGGGTGGAGTTCGCCGACCCCAAGGGCACCTGGCTGCACCTGGACCCGGCGACCGGCGAGCTAATGCAGACCAAGACCGCCGCCGACCGGACCTACTTCCTGTTCTTCAACGAGATCCACAAGTTCGACTTCTATTCGATCCGTGGGCTCATCCACGATCTCGTGGTCTGGGTGCTGATGCTGCTCGGCACGGCGATTTCGGTGACCGGGGTGGTGCTCGGCTGGAAGCACCTAACACGACCGCGCCGGCCCAAGCGCAAGGCCAAGCAGCCCGCCGCGGCATGGAGCGGGCGGCCCTCGCCCTGGCTCTGGCCTTGGCTCTGCGGACGGCGGTGAGGGCGGAGCCCTCTCGTGCCATGAAGCCGCCGCTGAGGGGAGCGATCACCAAGACGATGGCTTTCGAGACGAAGGGGCACCCCTATGGAAATTATCGCATTATTCGTAAGCCAAGGGAATGATGTTGCAGCGCCGCCCCTGGCATCTAACGCATTTATGTTAATTACAACGCATCGTTCGCGTACGTTCCGTGGCAATG
>JASHYD010001478.1 GCA_030043175.1 Xanthobacteraceae bacterium
GCCGCCCCAGCCGTATGAGGGCCAACCAACCATGCCGTAACCGCCGCAGCCGCCATAACCGGCGAGTCCGTAGCCGCCCCAGCCGCCGCCCCAGCCGCCTAGGCCGTAGCCGGCTAGGCCGTAACCGAGACCGTAACCGCCGCAGCCGCCGCCGTAACCGGCAAGACCGTAGCCGCCGCAGCCGCCGCCCCAGCCGACCGCACCAAACGACGGATAACCGCCGAAGCCCCAACCGCACTGAGCCGAAGCCGTGCTTGCCGCCGCAACTACGAGACCCGTGCCGACGGCTGCGATCGTTGCGTACTTTTTAATGTTCCACATGCTTGTATCTCCTGCGGAAATCGTTCCGCTTACCTGTTGAGTGGTTGGTTAACGTACAAACACGTTTAATGTTTCTTTGTGGGTTGGCTGTTTTTTCGGGCGGCCCTCGGCGCTGTCGCGCGGAACCAGCGGGCATCGCGTGAGTGTCAGTTTGATACCGAGATTGTGGCTAGCATGACCTGTTTCAGCAGAAGTATCCTGGCTCGATTATCCAGATTGTATCGAGTATTGTTTATTTTCTGATCGCCGGCGGCTATTCCTCTGCAGCCCGTTCACCTTCGAATATTGCCATCGAAGCCACGGCCTGAAAGGAACGGAATGCGATTTGCGGGCTTTATTCAGGCGACCGAGAGAATAGGCCTCGCCCCCGTGGACATCTGTGAAGGCGATGCCGATATCGCGAAAGTCGCAGCAGCTTCGAACAGCCGGAGCTAAGGGGCAATAGAGCGGCGCTGCGCGCGCCCTTATCACCTATCATAAAACGAAGTGCACGGCGCAGCGCGATTATGGATTGAGTTGAGGACGATCGTGACCGGCGCTGACATGGCATTACTTCGCATCGGCCGTATTCGGCAAGCCTCATGGCTTGCCGCTTTTTTCCTTGCCCTTGCACCATCGATCTCTTACGGCGCCGGGGTCGCGCCGAAGGTCACCGTTGTGGCGTTTGGACTGTACGGCGGTCAAAGCGTATTCGAGAGTGAGGCCAAGGGCGCGGCCCGAATCATCGCCGATCGCTTCGGCGCGAGTCCAGCGATCGTGCGTGCCAATACCAAGAGCCGCGACGATGCAACGCGTGAGTCGCTCGCAGCCACGTTGCAATTGGCCGCAAAGGGCATGGACGTTCAAAACGATATCCTTTTTGTGATCCTGACATCTCATGGCTCCCAGGCTGGGCTTGAAGTCAAGGCTGGGCGGGGCGACGAGACGTTGTCACCGTTAAATCTCGTCACTGCGCTCGACGATTTGCCAGTACGGCACCGCGTCGTGATCATTTCGGCGTGCTATTCAGGAGTTTTCATACGCCCACTGGCTGATCCCGACACGCTGGTCATCACCGCGGCGGATGCCGATCACTCATCTTTCGGCTGCAAAAATGGAAACGAGTGGACCTATTTCGGTGACGCCTTTTTTAACAGTGCATTGCGCCGCTCGTCTGATCTGAGGGATGCGTTTACGCGAGCGAGTTCGGTCATCCGCAAACGCGAGCAGCAACGCGGCCTTACTCCCTCCAATCCTCAGATGGCCGGAGGCGAGAATGTGGAACACATGCTCAAGGGCGAGACCGATCGCGTTTTCGCATATTCCAAGGAGGGGACCGGGCTCGCGCCGAGATATGCATTTTCCCGCGGGTTCGCGTATGGCGCCAAGGGTGACAATGATCACGCCATTATCGCGTACACCGAGGCGATCGGGTTCGATCCCAGATACCCGATCGCCTACAATAACCGCGGTGTCGCGTATGGCGCGAAGGGCGACTATGAGCACGCCATCGCCGACTATACTCAAGCGATCAAGCTCAATCCCAAGGTGGCGAGCGCCTACGCCAATCGTGGACGCGCATATCGCGCCAAGGGCGACTATGAGCACGCGATCGGCGACTATACCAAGGCAATCCGGCTCGATTCCAAGTATGCGGCTTTCTATAATAATCGGGGCTTAGCCTATGCCGCAAAGGGCGACAACGACCACGCTATCGCCAACTATACTGAGGCGATCAAGCTCGATCCAAAGCTCGCCAATGCTTACGACAATCGCGGACGCGCGTACCGCGCCAAGGGCGAAAACGACCGGGCCCTGCGCGACTTCAACGAGGCGACCCGGCTCGATCCGCAACTTGCGCCCGCGCTCAAGGCGCTTGATGTCGAGCCCAATGTTAGGGCGCAATGATGCGGGCGAATTTTGACCGCCGTCGCCTTGGTTGCATTGCGTCGAGCCGCTGCGCAACCTGCGTGCGCTGGCGATTGCGCAATCCGGTTACGCAGTGACCTGCGCTTGAATTCGTCTCGTCGACGATGAGTTCAAGTGGACGGCCGTCGATTCGGCTGTGGCCGACCTGAAACATGGTCGGGCGCCGGCGGTAATCAATGCCAAAGAGAAAGCGCTCCCGCGGATGATCGGCGAACGCCGCAAGACCCGTTGCGGCGAGCCGAAGGGATCAAATCAGGGCTGAGACGGCGCCCGTTGTTTTTCGTTGATGCTCACGCGCCATCGCCTGGCACGAAGCAGCGAATGAAAATGCTGGTCTGATCCTCATCGATTGCCACCACATTCCACCACACGATCGCTTCACCCACCGGATTGCCGGCGTTGTGGACGACGGCCCCCGCAGGCACGGGAATCCATTCGCCTACCGGATCCATTGGATTGGGAATGTAGTAGCCGGTCGGGCGAATCTCCCAATCGGTGCGATGGCCATCGGCCACGTCGCAGCAGTGTATGCCGCTCGGACTGCGCAGGGACTTGAACCAGGACCGCACGTGTTCGGGAATGTCGTTCCATTGCCCGTTGTCGACTGCCGCCGCCGCCGTCGAGAGCAGCGCACCGATCCCAACAGCAAGCGCCGCCATCGGTCGCATCATGGTCATGGTGCTGTCTCCGCAAACGCAACCCTCGCGCATGACCGATCACTCGGCCGTTCTCAATGTTGTCGATGGCTGGCAAAGCCTCCTCTCAGAACGCCGGGATTCTGGCCGGCGTTCCCTCATCGCCGCGCATCCGCCTGCGGATTCGCAAGCCATGCGCCGTCTGTCGCACGCCGTCTGTCGCACGCCGTCTGTCGCGCGCCGTCTGTCGCCAAGCGCTTGGCGAGCTTGGCTGCATCACCAATCTGGCCGTGCAATTCGCGGTGAGGCGGGCGCGCACCCTCAGCCATCGCCCGCGCCGCCGGTTATCGGCGCCGCGCCCCTTCCAGGGCTACCGGCAATCGGTGTAGGTTTCAGGCAAGGTCCTGCCAGCGGCAGTGCCGGGCGCGGCAACGAAGAGAAGGGCACCGGCGATGTTCGCGGTGGGCTGGAATCAGCTCGACCTAGCTGGATTCACTTCCACGACTGCTGCCGGTCGGCTGACCAATCCGTGAAACGATCCAACGGGAGGTATCGATGCTTTGCCGAAAATTCACCTGCGCGATTGGGATGATCGGCGCTTTTGTGATGATCTGCAGCGGCGTCAGGGCGGCCGAGCGTGCGAAATACCCGGAATGGAAGGGTGCGTGGGAGCGGTGGGTCCCGCCGGTCTCCGTGGTTTCGCCGTCCGGTCTGCGCACGGCGGGGGGCCAGCCGTCGTTCGATCAGACCAAGCCGTGGGCGCGCGGACAGGAGGCCCCACTCACTCCGGAGTACCAAAAGATCCTGGAGGACAGCATCGCCGACCAGGCAGCGGGCGGCCAGGGCAATAACTTCGACCGCGCACGCTGCATGCCCACCGGCATGCCGCACATGATGACATTCGGACCACTGGAATTCGTTGTCACGCCAGACACAACCTATATTTTGATCGGCACCCAGGTTCGTCGTATTTTCACCGACGGCCGCGAGTGGCCCAACGAAATCGACCCGAGCTATGCGGGCTACTCGATCGGCAGATGGATAGACGAGGATGCCGACGGCGCCTATGACGTGCTGGAAAGCGAAACCCGTGGTTTCAAGGGGCCGTGCGTCTATGACGCCAGCGGCCTTCCTCTCCACTTCGACAATCAGTCTATTTTCAAAGAGCGGTTCCATCTCGATAAAGCCGACCCCAAGGTGATTCACGACGAGGTTACCGTAATCGACCATGCTTTGACGCGGCCCTGGACCGTGGACAAAAGATACGCGCATAGCGCAAATCCGCACCCCCTGTGGCGGGAAGCGAGTTGTGTCGAAGGGTCGGAGCTAATCGCCATCGGCAAGGAGATGTATATCCTGCGCGCCGACGGTTTCCTGATGCCGGCTAAAAAGGACCAGCAGCCGCCGGATCTGCGATACTTTCAAACGAGGAACGTGAAACGTCAGTAGCCCGGTTGGATGGGGACACCCGCTGCGTGGCCGGGCTTGCTCCGGCCACCCCGATCGTTTGTTATGCCCCCCACGTCGTGTGGGCGGAGCGCGTCATTTCCAAATGGCCAGAGCGTTTCGGCTGGTCGATGATGACAAAACGCCGGGACGACCAGCCGGAGCCGCCACTGGGTAAGGCCTAGGCGGCATCGGCGGCCAGCCGGGTAACGACTCGCGTAACGCGAACCGAGTGCGCAAGCGCTGGCAGCACGCCCGTCCTTGCACGTAAGGAACACGGGCGCCGCGGAGACTGCGGTTCTTCATCAAAAATTCGAAGTATGACGGTTGGCGGTCAAGCATCTGCGTCTCCATCATCTGCGTCGGTCTGTGTCCTCCATGATATGTCGCCGACCGGCGGCCGGCGGTTCACGCGCCGAGGTGACCGTTTCGGGCGGGCGCGGTTGCTGCGCGCCGTGCAGCGATTTACCAAGTCGCGTGTTCGCGCCGGCGAACGGGTGGAGGAACGTCACGTTGCGGAGCATCGACCAGACGGACCGACCTCACGTGGAGGAAATGCTGACGCCGGTTGGCGTTTTTCGCCGCCAGCGCCGTTGCGCGAACCTTCTGCCCGCGCCGTTCAGTAAAGATGTGATGAGTGCGCGACGTTGCATGATCGTGACATCAACGGTGCTCGAATAGCGAGATTGCCGGGGTTGAACGTCGCCCCCGGCAGCGGAAATCCCGCCTTTCAGGGCGGGGAAGACGTTAAAGCGATAGATAGGGATCGTTCAAACGTTTGTCGTTGCGCCTTCGCTGCTTGAGCGTTTCGCCGGTCGTCCAATACTCGCTGCGTGCCGCCCGATCGGCCTCGAGCTGAAATTCCTCGGGCCACTGGCCGAGCGAGTAGCCGTACCAGGGCATTTCAGGCGTGAGCCGAGGCAGCCCCAGCTCCTCCCAGATCGCTCTGGCGTTTTCCATGTACTGCCTGGCGGGGAGCGAGATCGGCGGGAAGGGCCGCTTGATCATGGCGTTGATCAGCATTGCCGAATCGGTCGCTTCATAGTGGTTATCGTCCTTACCGGTGCGCGGTCCGTGGCCCATGTCCTTGTGATCCAGGATGCGCAGGTCCTGGTGCGGCCGCATGCGGTACGACATCGCCCAGAACAACATATCGAGATTTTCGGGCTCAATATCCTCATTGACCGCGACGATGATCTTGCCCACCGCCGACGAAAAGGCGGATGCGCCATAGAGCGCACGCCAGACTTCGGCCTCCAGCGTATCGGCACGCAGCTGGATCACCACGAGCTTGCGCAGATTGGTGAGCGGCTCGTGCATGAATACGCGGGTGACGCCGCTGATGTTCAAGTGGTGGCGCAGGTGGTGCAAGAACGCCGGCTCGTAGGCAACCCGTTTGATCAGGCTGCTCTCGCTCGGCGTCACCTGGCTGATGATCGAGACGAGCACGGCGTCGCGGCGGCGCGTGATCGCGGTGACGTCCATAAAGGCGTTGTATTCCTTGAGATTCATGTAACCGTGCGATTCCCCGAAGCTGCCTTCGGGCTCGAGCCACTCGGTGTCAAGATAACCTTCGATCACGATCTCGGCTTCGGCCGGGACCATAAGGTCCACGGTTTTCGCCTTGCACATGCGGATCGGCGCGCCGACCAACCCGCCGGCGACGGCGATCTCATCGAGATGCTTTGGTAGCTTGTGGACTGACGCGAAGGTGATTGCCGGCGGCGCGCCGAGCATGAGCGCCACCGGCACCTTCGCGCCGCGCGCCCGGTATTTCAGCCAGTGCTCGTGGATGCCCTGGTTGAGCTCGATCTCCGGGTTCATTCCCATCCGGGTCGGGCTTTTGACCATGGCCCGAT
>JASHYD010001479.1 GCA_030043175.1 Xanthobacteraceae bacterium
CTCTTCTTTCACAAGCGCCTGTGCGGTCCCCTCGCCAACAGTCGCTTCCACCACCAACCCGACGCTCAACGCCGACCCGATAGCCGGCTCGAGGCGGCCTATCATCGTGCCGATGCAGCGATCCAGAAAGTCGTTGATTTGCTCGCCGCCGCTTGACGCGGCGGCTGCCATTGTTGGAGTCGTTTAGTCAAAGATCCGCTGGGCAAGAATCTAGCACGAAGCGCATCACGGCCGCTGGGCTTGCGAGCGAGGAGCGATCCCATGATCACCCGTTTGAGCCAATCGATCTAACCGCAGGTTCGTACGATCGACGGTCTGTCAAAAGGGTGAGCCGGGGGCGAGCCGCGCTCTTGCTGGGGAGAGCGGGATTGGAACGACTTCAGAACTGCCAGTTGCTGCGCGATCTCGAGGACAACATTGACATCGATCAGTCGCTGCTGGCCACCGCCATGAAACTCGCGCAACGGCCACGACATGGGCAGAATCAATCGCATCGGGCTGCCACGGGTGGCGACCAATGAGGAACCGTTCGGCATGACGCGATGGCTCGCAAGACGCCGACCTATCGAAGTCCGCGTCGGAACCATCGGAACCAAATGGGTTTGGCCAGCGTTCGGATCGATAGGGCATTGCGTGCGGGCCGTCGGCATTGAAAGCAGTTTTGACAGAGCCCACGAGAGCCCAAGTGATGCCGAACAGTGGCTACATGGCATGGAGGAACTCAGTTATGCCACGTGTGAAGCAAGCTTCGAAGCGAAAAGCAGGGACGAAGGCCGTTCCGGTGTTGGGTGCCGCCGGCCTGTCTCTATCACTAGCCGGGGGCGCATCCGCAGCGACCAGTGGGTCGGTGGCGGATATGCCGACGATGCAGAACAATACCCAGGGGCACCAAATCACACTCGGAGAAGAGGAAATCTCCGATGTCAGCCTGGCGACGTTCTACGTTTTTGATAAGGAAAACACTGGAGCGCTCGAGTCCCCAGTGCAGGGGGCACTCGAGTCCCCCATACAGCTTGCCAGAGGCGGCTGCGGCGGCTGTCGAGGCTGTGGCGGTGGTGGTAGAGGCTGTGGCGGCTGCAGAGGCTGTGGCGGCGGCTGCAGAGGCTGTGGCATTGGAGGCTGTGGAGGTTGCGGCTGCGGCTGCTGTCTCTCATGGGGTGCTTGCCGCTGGTGCTAGTCGGGGCACGCTGTGATTATTGACAGCAGGCTAGCCTGACTGGTTCGATCCATTAGGCGGTCTGCTTAGCGGCGCTGATCAATGGTGCGCGCCAACGCCTTCACGACGCTGATCAGGCCAGCTGTCGTGCGGGCGTCGGTGCGCACCTAATCTTGTCGAGGGGAGGCAAGTTTACTTGCCTTTGTTACGAGAGCCTCATCGTGCAGTAAGTAGTGAATGGGATCGTCGTCGGCTCTTTTTGGGCCTGTCCCGGTTCCTGGGTAGTGCCGCGGCACAATGCGTCAAATAGATGATTGAGATTAATCAGCGTTGCAAGCTTCGCATCGCGGAAATATAGGCCGCTGGCAGATTACACCCTTACATCGAATGGCTGGCGAATCCTGTCAGCTTGGACATCGTTATTTGGGAGAGAGCCAGCGTGCTCGAAATGGGGCGGTCTGTCCGGCCGGGGCGTAGATCAAACGCAATGCTCTCCGATGCCGCGAGCTTCATTGGCAGTTCCGCGTCCTTCCAACAGTAGCAGAGAGAGGGTTCGCCGACGTTAGAGCGCTCCCGAGCGCCCTTTATGGCCTCCAACTGCGCCTTTCGTCGACTTTAACGGGCCACCTCGGATACGTTCAAACTCAACGCGCCAATCCAAATCTGTGCCGCCAACGCGATGGCGAAGGTGCCGAGGTCGCGTCATGATTGCCCTGCGTAACCGGACAGATCGCCTCTTTGGCCGCACCGCCGATCGTGTCAAGCGCCAACCCGCCCCAGTACTGCCAGACCAAGGTCGCAACAACACCAGCAATAAAAATAATTAGGGGGCGGAACCACGACCGCGAGGCCGGATCGCGCGCCGGAGGCTCCGACGGATCGCGCCCAGGTTCCTGCGTGAGCGGCGGTGCATTCTCTTGCCGGGCCATAACACCTTCCTCTTGATTTGCCGCACCAAGGGGATCAGGCCCTTGGGTCGTGATTTCCTTGGCGATGGGTTGGGACTTTTTCTCTCGCCTTGCCTTAAACCATTCCCAAACGTCGGCAGCAGCAAAACCAGCGCCGCCAAGCACCCGAAGGACCACGGCCTCTGTGCTACTCTCTCCTCCGAGCAGGTTGAGTTTTGCACAAACCTGCTCGGCGCTAATCGTATCAGCGACAAACCAAGTACTCGGTGGTAAAGCATAATTATCCGGGTACACCGTTTGTATTTTTGTACCCAGCGTTTCAGGCCCTTTGTGAGCTATGATTGAATAGATCGCCATAGCCTCTGATCTTGTGTCAGGCGCTGAAAGAATGGATTTTGGGGGAGTGAACCGAACTGAGATGGATTAGTTCCACTACGCTCGGTCTGCCACTAGAAGACGATCCCTCTTGGCAATTCAAGTCTTGAACGAGACCAATCCTACGTGCCGCCGCGTCCCACCATCCCGGCCGGCGATGCTGACCATCTGGAACACGTCACGGAGCCCAAGCGTTAGGCACGCGCGGCAGGGGTTCAAACCGTGTGCCGCTGCGGTCATCGAGAGAAAGCTACACGAAACCACCAAAGAGGACATGATGGCACGCTGGTGGAAATTCTTCCTGGCCTTGACTCGCCTCAGCAGCGAGGCGGTGTGCGAGATGTCGGCCGGCCGCGGGCTGAACAACGACTTTCACAACTATCACGATAGCGTCGTCGGTCAACCGGGGAACGGATACACGCACACGTGCGAGCGGTGCGGCAAGCCATTCGTGGTATAACAATTAATGTCTGTCGCGGCTCGAGCAGGCGGGCCTTAACGATGAGCTGAGCGAGCGTGACACTTTCGCCAATCAGGTAACCCGGCGACCACGTTTAGGTCGCCGTTTTGCGGGCGAACTGCGGAACGATCAATGTCGATTAACTCGCGGCAAGGGCAGAATCAGTGGCTCAGTCTGGCGCCGCCGGCACGCTCCCTCGCGGCGTTGCCTCGCGGGCCAGCTGGAAGCGGCACCTAGTATGTTCAGGGGTGCCTCGTTTGAAGCCCAATTGCTCACACTTGTGGTCATGCGCCATCCAGGGCTTTTTGGAATCTTCGGGGCCCAGGCAGTTTCTCAGCAGCGGAGCTGAAACAACGCCGACCACAATAATGGCAGCCAGTCGCACGGGAACCTCCCGGCTGGTGGTTCCTCTACTGGTAACTGCCAGGGTCGGTCGGGGTTCCAGGTGCGAACGGTGTCGGGCGCCTCTCATGGCGCTGCCCGTTACGTTCGGTGTACGTAACTCGCGGCAATCGGGGTAGCTGTTTTTGAGAAGGTCCCTCGGCGATTCAACACACCGCAAATAGCCCCTGGGCGGTTCTCCGCCGTTCGCTCGACGCCGGCCCGATGGTCACCCCGTTTAGACCATGTGGTCAATGTTCGTCGAGCGGCGGTGCTGAGCGCGAGCCGCGATCCGCGAGACTGGCGTAGTGGAATGGCATCAGCAACCAACCCAAGTAGCTTTAGCTT
>JASHYD010001480.1 GCA_030043175.1 Xanthobacteraceae bacterium
AATCGGGCCCGGGTACGGACAAGCGCCCATGCGATCGAAATCGCGCTCGCAAACAGGCGGGCCATAGGCGTGTCCTACCTGGAAGGTTGGAGGGCGCGGTTCGTGAAGGCTCGGCGCGAGGTTCTCCTGGGCGCGGGCGGCCCTTCAATCGCTGCAACTCCTTGAGCTGTCCGGCATCGGCCGGCCGGACGTTCTAAAGTCTCAAGGCATCGACACTCGGCACGCACTCAGCGGCGTCGGAGAGAACTATCAGGATCACCACATCATCAAAATGGTCTGGCGGATCGCCGGCGCTTCCACGCTAAGGGCCCGTCCATAAGTAAGTGAGTCAATGTAGCCACATCCTAACAAAGAATTTGTTTGGTGGGTGGCACAACAAGGAATCTGTTGGCGTAGCGTCGCAGCATGATTCGCGCTGACCACGTGCGCGCCGCCCGCAAGCGATACAAGTCTCCGATGCCGAGACGGCGCCTTTAACCTCTCCCGCCACGCATTCCGTGGCAACTGGAACTACACGATCTCGCCTCACGCCAGAGTCTCTACACGAAGACGAATTGACTGACTTATTTATCGACAGGCCCTAAACGAGCGTTCGCATGGGTTGGCTTGGTGAGGGCGATCGTGAGATACGCCTTCGCGCGCCGCGGGTTTGCCGGCTACGGAGCACCGGACGAACGAGGAAGAAATTGCGCGTCGGGCGGCGCCCGCGATGGGGCGAACGAAGCGGTTCGAGCCCGAGAACCGGTCGCGTATGTGACTTGCCCTTTGCCTTCCATTAGGGCCCGTCCAGAAATAAATGCTTCAAAGTGTAAAGCAGGCGATCCAGTAACCACGTGACTTGATTAGGCAAAGCCGATGATGTGGTTGCTGGATGCCCCGCTTTGACGGGGTACAACACCCGAGTGATTCACGTGTTTATGGACGAGCCCTTAGCGCTACTGTAGTGGATCCTGCTCAAACTCAACACCCTTGATACTATCTTGCGTTCTCGGATCGGGACCGTGTCCCTGCGCAAAAGCGAGCTCTTGGACCCGCCGTCCATGCAGCAGTCCCGGGAGACCAAAGTTTCCTTCCACGCAGCGCGGCTCGGTATAAATTCTGTTCTCCTGATCGCTCTGCCGGGTGAACTCCTGCTTGGCCGTCCACGGCCGTGTCCACACGGTCGGATCTTCGACAGTGACCTCGTATGCAAGCAAGTTCGGCCCCGTCAGGGTCCAACGCTCGATTAAGTGCAAGTTTTCACGCGACCCTTGGAAGTCGGTCTTCGGGCTGAAATTCGTCACGTCGATGACGAGGGTTTTGCCCTCCCAGTGTCCGCGCGAGTCGCCATACCACTGCCGGATGCTGGCGGGCAGGTGGGGGCTCCCGCCCATAACGACGTTGCGTTGCCACCCCTGGCCCTGGCCGACGTCGTAGAATATCGAGATACCGCCCGGGGTCTGTACGATGCGCCGGAAGCTGCCAATACCGCCGCCGAACTCCGGCAGACCGAGGGTCAAGCAGCGGTCGGCGGGCGTGCCATCCTCCGGACCATCATGGCGATTCATGCGGCCTAAATTGTAGCGCGGAGGAAGGTCCGCAAATCGCGGCGAGGGCTTTGCGTCGTACTTGCCGCCGCTACATGCCGCCTCGTTGTTCTTGCACGTTTCCGTCGATTGCAGCAGGGCAACACGAAATTGGCGCTCGGCAGTGGCGAGTTTCTGCGCCTCGGCGGTCAGCGGTGGAAGGCGGCCATTGGGTGGATCCACGATGCGAGAGGTGCGTACGCCAGTTCGGTTTAGCGGCGTGAATACCGCATTGTAGGCGCCTGCGACGTCGGCTTCGGTGCCGCGCTCTGAACGCCGATCCCGGCCGATGAAGGCGGATCGCACACCATCCAGTTCCGCGCGCTGCTCCTCCGTGAAGAACTCCTGGCTCGCATATCTAGGCGCGCGCTGGAGAGGCGTATCAGTTTCATCGGTCCAAATGCCCTGGAGGTCCGGTTCGCCCCATGGTGTTGTCGACGCGGCTGGCACCGTCGCGGCAGGTGCCGGAGCCTCGGCCGCCGACGGATCGATCGGCCCCGAAATGATGGCGCCGGACGCAGCAATGACCGCCAACATTAGACCTGAGAACCTCTCGCGCATGACAGCCTCCAGTTACGTTCAGCTAGTTACTCCCACGAAGTTTCCCGAGTTGGCGTTCATGATACCGATCTTCGGCACTGGCCGATAGCCCCCCGAAGCTTCACAGAGGGCCGGAGCCCTTCAGGAAGGTTCCTCGCGGTCGATACTTGCCGCATGGCCAAGAAACCGGAGCCGCCGAAGGCGATCGGCTGGAACGTCCACCAGATTGCTAGCGACGCCGGCCGCCATGCGCGGGGTGGATGCGCTACCAACCTTTTCACGCCGCGACCGGCTCGGCGCTTTCGCCGTCCGGCAGACTGCTGAGCTACGCATGGTTCTGAATCACGAAATCCCGCCTGGCCCTGGACCGATCAATAGGATACCGCCCCGGCGCTCTTGTCCGAGTTCGAGCTTATTCCACCCTAAGGCGTCCCGTGTGCCTGTGCTGGATCAGCGGCCATTATCGGGCAATGCGGTCGCGGCAAATTCGACCGC
>JASHYD010001481.1 GCA_030043175.1 Xanthobacteraceae bacterium
GTGTCGTCTCGATATAGCGTCCGTCGAGCTGGATGCGGTCGGAAAATGCGATGGCATGGACGACGAAGTCGATCGCTCCCCATTTTGCGGCGGTCGTGGCAAAGACCGCGTCAATCGAGGCGGGGTCGGTCACATCGCAATGGCCAACGACAATGCCGCCTGCCGCTGCGGCGAGCGGCTCGACCCGCTTCTTCAAGGCGGCGCCCTGATATGTGAAGGCGAGTTCCGCCCCATGCGCCCGCGCCGATTGCGCGATGCCCCAGGCAATCGACCTGTTATTGGCAACGCCCAAGATAAGGCCGCGCTTGCCCGCCATCAGCCCCGCGGTTTCCGGCATGAAAGTCCTCATCGTGCCGGTTGACCGGCCGGCCGCCTCCTATGGCACAGCGTTTGGGGGGCCACAAGGCGGCCTTCGCCGACTAAAAAGGCGGTGAGGGGTCCGCTCCCCCTGCCTTCGCCCCGAGAGGTCTCCAGGTCCCCACCGGCCATCGTCAATCGAACCAAATGTGGCCACCACAGCACCAATATCCGTGAGCTGGCCGCTGATTGCTTCCTGGCGAGCACCTTTGTGCATGTTGCGACAAGTGAGCTCATACATGGCTAAACTGAGGCGTATATGGGACGGTCTGAGCCTTTTCGAGCAATTCGCCCTCGCCGCCTGCATTGCGCTCGGCGCGGGAATGTTGGTGCTTGGCAGTTTCGTCTCCGCAGAGATTGGAGACCGTCTGATTCGCAATGCGGCCGCTGCAGCTGTGTCCTATGTTAATGGCCTCGACCGGTCCTACGTGCAGGAACTCACAAGCAAATCGGCACTGAGCGAGGAGTCGCTGCGGGCGCTGGATAAAGCGTTTGACGGAATCGAACCGGTTCGGCAGATCGCATCCGTCACCATCTGCCTGCCTGACGGGCGGGTCGTTTACAGCACGACTCGGGATTTCATTGGCAAGACTCTCGCGATCAGGCCGGAGCTCCTGAAGGCCTTAAAGGGCGAGGTCGCTGCCGAATTCCGCAACCCGAGCAACCAAGACAATGCGGTCGAGCGTAGCCTCAATGTGCCGCTGCTTGATATTTACCTCCCGCTCCGCGACCAGGGTGGCGATAACGTTATTGCGGTGGCGGAGCTGTTTGCCTACGCGTCCGGCCTGAAGGCCGAACTTCATGTCGTCCGCTTGCAGAGTTGGGTTGCGGTCGGTGTGGTGGCGCTGCTGCAGATTATCTTGCTCCACACCATCGTGTGGCGAGGCAACAAAACGATTGAAGCGCAGCGCACCGCCCTCGCGGATGCCGGGCGCGTATCGGCGGAAATGAGCGAACACTTTTTGCACCGCCTAGGCGCCGACCTTCATGACGGCCCGGCACAGCTCATCGGCTTGGCGCTCTTGAGGCTCGACGCCCTGCATCCACTCCGCGCGGCGAAGGATTCAAATTTCGAGGAACTCGAGAAGATCCGCACCGTTCTCCAGGACTGCTTGCGAGAGGTGCGGCATCTGTCCGCGGGACTGGCTCCGCCCGACCTCGGCAGCTTGCCGCTTCGCAAGGTGCTGGAACTCGCCGTTCGCCAGCATGAACAGCGGACTGGTAGCACCGTCAGCTCCGGCATCGGCATGTTGCCGGCGAACACGTCGTCGCTCCACCAGGTCTGCATTTACCGGTTTGTGCAGGAAGGCCTAAACAATGCCTATCGTCATGCCGCCGGCGTTGGTCAGGCCGTCCGTGCCGCCTGCGACGGCCGCGAGCTTACCGTGGAAGTCGCGGACAAGGGACCGGGGATTTCTCCAAATAGTTTCGGCGGCGGCGGACTCGGATTGGCAGGCTTGCGCGCGCGCGTTGAGTCGTTAGGCGGAAAATTCTGTGTGGAAACACAATTGGGTTGCGGCACGACCCTACGGGCCTCGTTTCAGCTCGCTGAGGCTGGAGCGAAAGATGTGTGATCCGATCCGCCTCCACCGACCTGCGATCATGTTGTTGGTTCGCGCCGTGGGCAAACTCGCACATTTAACGGTCGAATAGTTGATACTGTTTGCAGGGTAGCAACGGCGGGCGCGAGAGAGCGAATTCTGCCGCCCCGAGATTAAACGGTTGGAATTGTTTGTCGATAACATGGTTTTGCCCAACAGATGACACATAAATGGTGGCGTAATTTTCTCGTAAATGGTTCCAGGATCGACCCTGGTTGCCGCCTATACAGTAACCGGGTGAGTTTGAGCGTGATGATCGAGTCGTCGCGCGTCTGAACCAGCGCCACGCCCGTTAAGGAGGTTCAATGCGGCGTCGGGAGCGGTTCAATTTATTGCCCGCGGCCATCAAGATTGATGGCCCTGTTCGAACCGCAATTTCGGACGGGCGGATGGCGCCTACTTTCACGGCTTGTCAGCGCTCACCCTTTCTTTCGGGGCCGATACCTGTTGAGGCAATGAAAGTATGACGAATCCGATCCGAACCGCTATCGTCGATGATCATCCATTGTTTCGCGAAGGCGTCGCGAAATTGCTGGCAAGAACGCCGGGCATCGAGATGGTGGCCGACGGCAGCACGGGCATCGATGCGGTCAATATCGCACGTGAGCTTTTGCCCGAAGTACTTCTGCTCGATCTCAAGCTGCCCGATGATGGCGCGACGGCCGCATCGACGATTGTGCGCGAGCACCCGGGCGTCCGCATCGTGATATTGACTGCCTCCGATTGCCACGGCGATGTGGCCGCGATGCTGCAACTCGGCGTACACGGCTATCTGCTAAAGGGCTGCACCGGACAGGAGATCATTCGTGCCGTGCAGCGTGTCCACGCGGGTGAGTGCTACGTGACGCCATCGCTGGCCGCGCGCGTGCTGACGAAAATGAGCCCGCCGGCCCCGGAAGATAGCGGCGGCGCCGAGGTGCTATCCGACCGCGAGGAGATCATTCTTGCCCAGGTCAGCAAGGGTCTGACTAACAAGGAGATCGCAAGGGCGCTCAATCTGCGGGAAAAAACCGTCAAGCACTACATGACCCACATCATGCAAAAACTCGGCGTGCGTAATCGCCTCGAGGCTGCATTAATGGGGCAGAAGCGCCAGCGCGCACCGACGCCGTTTCCGCTTGTGGATGCAACCCCATCTCTGGCGCCCGACCGCTCGATCTATTCGATGAAAAGCACGCAGTGAGCGACTGCGAACCCGTGATTGCCCCCCCTGCGCTCGTCGCTGCCACGAACCGGCAACTATAGCGGTCCTTCGATCGCTCCTCACTCGTGCGGCGCAATGCGGCCGAGCATGGCGACAATGACCAATATGAGGAGGCCCAATCCGGCCTCGGCGAGGCTGTTCAGCTGGAGTTGCCGCATCGCGCGCCGGTCGTGGCGCTCGT
Organism: Xanthobacteraceae bacterium; assembly: GCA_030043175.1. The sequence continues at coordinate 3,344 of JASHYD010001481.1, forward strand.
CCGCCAGCCGCGGGGTCAGCCGCCTGCGGTTTACCGCAGCGATGGCAATCATCGCGGCGAAAAGGCCGATTTTCGCCAACAGCAGGCGATTGTAGGGCGTGCCGAGCGAGAACGCCGCCATCCCCAATATCTCGTAAGTGTTGACGGCGCCGCTCGCCAGAATGGCGGCTACGCTGACCATGCCCAGGAGAACCGCCGCGTCGCCTGATAGGCGATTGCGGCCGACGCAGGGTCGGCGGCCTGGCGCGCTCGATCGAGCAGAACGGCCAACGGCCAGAGCGCGCCGAGCCACGCGCCAGCTGCGACCAGATGGATTGCGTCGCTGGCGAGGTGAATCGTACCGTCTAATCCCTCCGTCGGGGCGGCATGTCCGGCCCAGGCGAGGCTTGCGGCGAGACCGGCGGCGATGAGCGCACCGATGATGTCGCTCGCGAACGCAAAACCGGGGGGCTTCGGCAGCAGCAGCAGCACAGTGAGCAGCGACGCCATCTCCAGGCGGAGTATCCACGCATCGCCGAACGCAGTCTGGGTCAACACGGTCCACGCGACGCCGTCCGACACGGCATCGGCAGCCGACGAGCCGGCGACTTCCGCGGCAACGAAGACGAGCCAGGCCGACCCCGAAAGCATCGCCACCGCGAGCGCGCCCCACACAATCCGCGTGAGACGAGCCGTGACCTCATCTTCGAGAGACCCGCTGGCTTTCGTCCGGAATGGAGGCGTCGCCACGAAGCAGCGGAACGTGATGGTTCCAGCCAGCAACAGTGTCGAGGTCAGATGAAAGGCGCGCACAATGACCAGCGGCTCGTTCATTGCCTAACCTATAAGATCAGCGCTGCCGTAAAGGCGGCTGCAGGATCGATCCCGACGAGGCATCGAGCCGGTCGCGCCACGACAATACGCGATAGGGCTTGTCGGCGAGCCCGGTGAGAATCACCACTTCCGCCCTTTCCTGCCGCCCACTGTCGTAATCGATGCGAACCTGCACCCGATAGGAGTCGCCGCCCTCGATAGTGACGACCTCCTGGAGCGGGAGAGCAGAGATCATTCGCGCGACGGATTGGGGGTCCGCCCCCGTTCTTCGCGCCTCCGCAAGGGCGCTCAGCAAAGCGGGCGTCAGTCCGGGAATGGCGGCCAGCACTTCCGGCGCCGCATCGAGAACGTCGATTTGGGGTTTGCCGCTATAGATCGTGAGAAAGGGCTTGGCGCGCTCGATGAGGTCCGGCGGCAAGTCGAGCACCAGCGACAACTCGTCGATATGGGCGAAAGGCGCCCCACGCGGCGAATAGGTGCGTCCCGCTGCTCGATAGAGGGCTTCTTCGTTATCCGGCTCGGCCGCAAGGGAGGCCGTTTCTTTCGGCTTGTGGGTCCAGCCCGCGATCCGTTGCGCATATTGTTCGGCCTGCTGGGGTGGTGTGCCAAGTGCCGCGAAGAAATTCGCCAGCAGTTGAGACGACGCGAAATTCAGATCGATTCGGGCTGCCTCAGATATGAAACTCACCGTAACGTCGGCATGCGCCAATCGAAACCCGAAGTCTCCACGGGTCGGAGGGGGAGGACGGTTGCGGGTTTGCGGCTGAGACACATTTGCGTCTGCACGTGGCGGGGACCCACCCTGCTGCGGCCCGTCAGGCTTCGGCACCGAGGTTTGATATGCGGTCAGCTCGAGGCTCGCGAAAATCAGGGCCTCGGACTGGATCGTATCGTCGTTGGTCGAAAGAGACAGGGCCGTGTTAGCGAGGTAGATCGAAAATATCACGGCCAGCGTTGCCAATGCGGCAATGATCCACAGAGCCGCAACCAGAATGAATCCGTCAGCAGCCGGTTGGCGGGGACAGGGAGGATTGCAGTGGTTATCGCGCATCGTTATCGCGTCAAGCCGCGTGCCGCATCGTTTGGAGCGTTGGAACCGCCGCCGGGGGATGTCGGATCGTTGCCAGGCGATTGCGAGCCGCAAGCCTGGCCTCCCCCATTCGCGCAATCCGCCGGCGCCTCGACGTGAACCATCGTGGCGCTTGACACGGCGAGCGTGCGTCCTGTCGTCTGGTCGCGAACCAGGAATCTGACAACTGACGGTAACTGGCCGGCATTCGGCCAGGCGTCCGACCAGGATCCGTCGCCGGACGAATAGGAAAACGAAACCCGGAAGGGCGCGCGGAGCAACACCACCGGATCGGTGAAATTCAATTGGTTGGCGGAGACGTCGCCAAGGCCGAACGGTGCAAACGGAACTCGCGAGCGCACCAGGGCGATCCCCTGGCGGTCCGTGGCTTCGGCAATCCTTACGACTTCGAGACCTGCTTGTGTGTTGGGGCCGACCGCTGATCGCACGAGCGTGACGGAAGATGCGCTGCCCTCGAAGAGCGGCAGCTTCGACTCACGGTTTGGCGTGATGAACTCGGCGGCCGCAAGGTCAGCAGCAAGGCGATTGAGTGCGACCGCAAACAGTTCGCTGCGTTGAACGCGCATGAACCCGCGGTTCCAGCTCGGCAGCCATTGGGCCGTAATGGAGCCAATGGCGGCGAGCGTCACCCCCATCAGGGTGGCGGCGATGAGTGCCTCGAGGAGAGTAAATCCTGCAACATCAGATTGCCTGCGTCGCTCACGGTGTTTCATTGAATCGGCCGGCGCTGCAGGCGGACGGTCTCGAAGCCGTA
>JASHYD010001482.1 GCA_030043175.1 Xanthobacteraceae bacterium
CGACTGGATCGTCTCTGACAGGAGTTACCCCGGTGAGCCGCGCTTCACCAACATAAAGACCCTCGTCAAGGTGTTTTCGCGCGTCGAATATGCCGATCGCTGCACGTTCGAGACGCGCTTCTATATATCGTCGGCCCCTCTCGATATCGACAGGCTCGCTGACGGAGCGCGCGGTCACTGGGGCGTCGAGAGCATGCACTGGCTGCTCGACGTCGAGTTCAAGGAGGATCTCTCGCGCTACCGCAGCGGTCACGGCGCCAAGAACATGGCCATCGTACGCCGCTTCGCGCTCGGTCTGGTCCGTGCCAACAAGTCCAAGCGCAGCGTCAAAACACGCAGAAAGTCAGCAAGTTGGGACACGTCTTACTTGCTCGAACTGCTGCAGGTTAAGTGAGCGTTAACCCGGAATCCGTGCCGTGACGATCCTGCCCTGTGGCGCCGTTTGGTCGGATATGTGTCCGATTTGCTACACAATCACAACAATCGATAGAGGCCTCCTTTTCGTTCTCGATTACGTGGTTTATTCGTTTCGGTGGGGACAGGATGGGGGGTGACCCCGACCTCCGGGGCAATTGAGTTTTGAGTGGCCTGAGGTCGGGGTCACAATGCCTGCTAGGCGTTGTTGCAAGCCGTTTTTGCGTCGCTCCCAGGCCAAATACGTGACCCACAGCGAAACGACTCCGCCTTGCCATGGATTGGGACCAGCTTTTCCCAGGAGATCCTGGGCGCGTCCGACGATCCAGCGCACAGAAAGTTGTCGTCGGAGCGAAGTTCCTTTTGGTCCGGACATCAGCTTACCTTGTTAGCAGTCGCAATCCTGGGTTCTATGGAGCTGACGATACAATCGTGTCGACTCGCCAAGTTTAAGGAGAAGGGATAATCTTTGACGCTCATCGACGCTGGCTGCGGCACCAGTGGATCGATGACCAGTCGCACTCTGCTCGAACTTGCCCGCAGGAGTGCGAACCTTGCTCCAGAATCTCAGCGAAGAGATCAGCCTCTGTTACGAGCGTGCGGCCGAGGCCAAGCAGCGGGCTGATCGGCTGCTCGATCCCGAGGCGAAAGCCGATTTCTTGAACATGGAGAGACGTTGGCTGCTGTTAGCACGCAGCTATGAATTTGGCGAAAGGCTTGACGACTTCACGCAAGAAAAACGCGCGTCAAGTGAAACGGGCAGGTGCCATAGTTTCCATGTCGCACCGACAGGCGCCCGTGAATATTTTGATCGTTGACGATGAGCCGAGAAATCTGACCGTCCTTGAGGCGATCCTCGAGGACCCCGCGGGCCTGGAAACTCTCGGAGATTATGGACTGGATCAATATCCGGGAGCGGGACTGCGGCCCGCGCGCCGCCTCCAAAGAGGTCGGCAAAGCGGCGTAGAATTCACCGATGCAGGTAAGCGGAGTGCGCGACCCGGTGTTTCATCACGCCGCGCGCGGGCGAGCGCAAGTACGTGTGGGGGCCATTGACCCGTCTTGGATGGGGCCTGCTGAGCCGGCCACTTAGCTCCGGCCTTTCCATGGGCTCCCGAGGGCGAGGCACGGCAGGCACCACCGGCCGATCAGCGGACCCATTGCCCTTCCCACGCATCCCCCAGGGCGATATCATTCTGTGGTGCCCCGATTTGTGAACTCTGTCAGGAGCTCACCCCCCTGGAGGTTTAATTTTCTATCCGCCAATTTTTGAAACTGAGGATTGCAGATGAGCAAGACGGCGGGAGTTCATTTCGCGGCTTGGTGCTGCGGGCGCCGGGGGCACACTCGCCAACACCTACAAGCAGGTCTGCAGCGACACGACGGGGCATGCCGAGGTCGTGCAAGTCACCCACGATCCGGCGAAACCTCTTCCGACCGGCTGCTCGATGTGTGGCCTTGCCAACGTCAAATCGGGAATATCCCCATCGGTCGCCGCCGAACTGACCAAGCGCGGACATCGCCTAATACTTGAAAGGCTCCTATGGCGGCTACCAGGCCGTCCTTCGCGACAAGAAGAACGGCGTCAATTGGGGTGCGAGCGAGATGCGCAAGGATGGCAAAGCGATTGCATACTGACATAGCGAACGGAAAAAAGACCTGACATGGGCTGGCGCATCTTCCGCAACGCACTGCAAAAGGTTCACCTCTGGGTGGGCTTGGTCTTCATGGTTCCGATCAGTCTGATCGGGATTTCGGGAAGCATCATTGTGCTCCTGCAGAACATCCCCGATCTCGTGTTGCCGGCGGCGACTGCGCCCGGCGAACCGCAGTCAATCGCCAGCGTCATTGCAGCGGCGGAAGCTGCGGCCCAGGGCGCGGGCAAGGTTGCCGCAGTGGTCGTTCCGCAGCGGTCGGGCCAACCTATGCAAGTGCAGTTCGGACCGCCGCCGGGAACGCGGCGTGCGAACCCAAATCTGAATACGGGAAAGACGGTATTCGTCGATCCGGTATCGCTGAAGATCCTCGGCGATACGGAGCGCCGGCGCGCCGGGGCTTTCAGGCGCACGCTCACCACGCTCCACGTCGCCATGATGGCGCCCGGCTATTTCGGCCTTCAATTCGTTGGCTGGATGGGCGTCGCCATGGTGCTGTTCGGCATTTCTGGGCTCGTGCTTTGGTGGCCCAAGAAGGGGCAATGGCGCCCTGCCTTCGGAGTCAAGAAGGGTGCCCGCGGTTTCAGGCTCAACCGCGATCTTCATGGCGCGGCCGGCTTTTGGAGCCTGACCGTCTTTCTCA
>JASHYD010001483.1 GCA_030043175.1 Xanthobacteraceae bacterium
ATAAAATCGAACCACTCGAACACATTGCCGATCGATGCGGCTGCGACCGCGCGCCAGCATGCCCCCGCCCCCGGTGGTGTGGGAGAGCGGGCGGCGCGCAATTGTGTCAACGCCATGCCGAAACACTCACCCGATTTGGACAAGGATGACCCCGATGGTTGCCAGTCCAACCGCCACTCATTGCAGGCTGCTGACCGGCTCTCGCAGCACCCGCACAGCAAGCGCGCCGCCGAAGACAGTGCCGCTCTCGCGCACGGGCGCGACGAGGCCGAGCGAACGCGAGCGCCAGCGCACCGCCGGCCGAGATTGCCCGCATCATTCCGCCCCTCCGACGGCAAAACTTCCGCCCCAAAAACGCAGGCAGGACAGGCTCAGCACGACGAACGCCAAGCCTTCAACGCACGCACCGGCCGGATTCATTCATGGCCCAATTACGCCCTGGCGACTACGTACGCCAGTTCCGAAATCTGTGCGCGCGCAAGCTTGCAGCATGGCGTGCGCGAAAGCAACGCTGCGGATGCTCGCGGACGCAACACACCGCCATGTAGCGGTGCAGACAGGCCCACGACAGGTAGAAGAATGCTACATAGACTGGCGCCCGCTGACCCACTACCGCGCTGCAAATCGCGAGCGCGCGCGGGGGCGCTCGTTAGCGTTCCGACGTACCGCGCAACCACCAATCGCAGCTACCGCGGCGGGTATCGGCAGTCGATGCACGCCGACACCGCAGCGCCACGAAATTCTAAATTAAAGAAACCAGGTCAGCCCAGAAACGGCGTATGTCCATTCTGGGCGCTCTCGCCCGATTCTACCGGCGCGGTATCATTGGCCGGCGCCCTTCGTCTGAATTCCACCACGTTTGCTACCGTGCGGGTGAAATTCCGCAGCTCGTCGGGCGAGATCGCGTGCAATCGTGTTTGAAGGTCGAGCAAAGCCATCGCGATTAAGCGCGACGTGTCGTCGAGCGCCAGCGCCTGTGCCACCTTGGCGCTGCTGGAAAGTCGATCGATCAAGGCACGAATTTGTTGATTGCGATCGGTCATCGTTTTCTCCTCAACCACTCGGCATTGATCGGGCTCTCGCTGATCCAACTGCGTGTGGTGGCGATTTCGCCGTAAACCCCCACGATACCGGTTACCGCGGTTTGGACCTCTGCGGCTGAAAGTTCGCCGAGCCCGTGGCTTGCGGAAGCATCAGCCAAATATGAAAATCGATGCTTGCGATGGAAGGCATCGATCGCAGTGGACAGGCAGGCAGTTTCCCCGGCAAACCCCGCGAGCGCGAAATGACCTCCGCAACCGTCCATGAACTGGGCGAACAGCGTGCTCGAATAGCAGGACGGATTCTCTCGATCGAAGACCATATCGGCGCCGGTTGGTTCGAATCCCGCTATCCACCCGCTGAATGCGGTGGCCCGGTTGAAGTAGGCGGAACGGCTGAACTGGCGCAGAAATGCGACTGGAAAGCCCTTCGATCTCGCGTGGTCGAGTGCGGCGCGGCAGTTGGCGAGCGCGTCGTCCACACAGGGCAGGGCCATGAGGCGGGAACCGGTGACATATTCCTGCTGCATGTCGACGAGGACGAGGCACGGCGCGACCGATGCATCGGACAAAGCCCTCAGATAAATGACCTGATTCACGCGGCAGCTCCTTCAGCGGCAGGCAGCTTGACACCGCGCGCTTTCGAGCGCTCCAGAATCCCGGCCTCCTGCCAGCTGCCTTCGGGGCGGATGACCACGTAGGGGTCTGTGTCGAACGATATTGTTTTGGCTGGGCGTTTCGTATGGCGGACCATTTCGATATACTCGAAATCCGAGAACACGAGTTCAGGCCGACCATCGCAAATAGAAAAGCCGCACCTATCCCAGAACGTCGTCAGGCGTTTTTGCGCGTAGCAACATATTCGTGTGTAGCCTTTGGTAGCGCAGAATTCGACGGCGAACCTGACAAGCCCGCGGGCCAAACCGCGGCCGCGGAATTCCTTGCGTACAACCACTCGTTCCAGTTTCGCAAAATCGGCGAAGTACCGAATTCGCAGGCAGCCGGCCGGCTCATCGCCGATATAACCAACCAAATGGGTCGCAGTGAAGTCGTTGCCGTCGAATTCCTCATCATAAGGGCAGTTCTGTTCACCGAGGAAGACGGCGCCGCGGATCACCGCAGCACGCATGAAATCGTCCACCGTGCGGGCGACGCGAACCGAAATGTGCGGGTCGGACAGCCGGCCTGGCATCGCACAAAAGGTCGTCTCTTGGCGACGCGTGGCTGAGCGGCGGAACAGGTGGAATTGAGGCGCCGTGCTCCCCGCGAGCTTGGGGGCCAGCCGAAATCCCATACCTTCGACAAAGCGGGCAGCCTCGCTGTTGATCGACCAGCTGTACACGTCGACATCGTGGCGGTGCAGGCTCCACATCCTTTGCATGACGAGCGGCGCTCCGGCAGCGAGCTTGCCGGGGGCGTAAACGTGCCACACGTAGATGCCGGCCGGCTTCTCGTGCTGGGCTGAAATGACGGAAAGAGGCGGATTACGGCGGTCCAAGGTTCCATCGAGAAGCTGGATCAACCCTTGCCGCGTCAGCGGCAGGAACGAAACGTACCCTTCGCCAACGGGCGCATTGACATTGAAGCGGTCGCGATGTGCTATGGCCCAGAAGCAATCCGGATTATACGACGTGACGCGCTGGACAACTTCCGCGCTTGTCAGCATGGGGATTGACTTTCGCGCCAGACCCATGAGCGTCGCGATCTGCTCGCCTGCCACATTGAACACGACAAGACGGCGCGCAAGCGTAAGGATAGCCGGATCGTCGAGCCGGCGGGTCGATTGCCGTGCGTCGTCATTGGCGAGATCGCCGGTCCCGGAAACCCGAACGTCATGAGCGGTCATGTCGATCCCCTTTTACCTATGCCCCTTAATCTGATATCTATTTAGCTCCAGACGGGGTGTGGCGGTGCGATCGAATTCGACTATCGGTGCTCATGAATTTGAGCACGTACGTGCATCATGCGATGGCGCGAGCCCCGATTGGGAAAGCATCCGGACTTTCCTCGAGGTGGCGCGTTCCAATAGTTTTCGCACCGCAGCGACCCGCTTGGGCATGACCGGCCACGGCATTGCGCGGCGGATCGAACAACTGGAACATCAAATCGGAGCGATGCTGTTCACGCGTCACCGTGATGGCGTCCGCTTGACCGGGGCCGGTCGTCATCTGCTCTCCTGTGCGGAGCAGATGGAGGAAGCGTCGCTTGGATTCGTCCGGCGACGCGGCATGCTTACGCAGCCGCTTCGGGGCGAAATCAGGATTGCATGCACGGAAGGCCTGGGAACATTCTGGCTGACGCCGCGGCTTCTCGAATTTGCCCGCGCGCATCCTCAAATCCTGGTCGATCTGTGTTGCTCGATGCAGCGACCTGATGACTTGGTGGCAAGGGCGCAGGCCGATCTTGCGATTCAGATCGAGCAACCCGTGCCGCGCGACCTCATGACCCGCAGGATCGGTCGCATGCACATCGTGCCGTGTGCATCAAAGTCCTACATTGATACTTACGGCCTGCCCAGGTCCAAGCAGGAAGTCGATGAACGCCACCGCATCGTCTTGATGTTCGCTGACCAGGGCAAGGCGCAGGACTTGTACAATGAGCGGTATCCCGAACGGTCGCAGACCGGTTTTGTTGCAATGCGCACCAACGTCAGCACGGCTCTCTACGCGGCTATCGTCAGTGGCTTGGCGGTGGGGTGGCTGCCGACATACTGCTTCGCGATCGGGGCCTCGGTGATCCCCCTCGACCTCGACTGGGTTTTTTCCTTTGACATTTGGCTGAGCTACCATCCCGATCTGGGATCGGTACCGCGGGTTCGCCGGATGATCGATTGGGTGATCGAGCAATTCGACTCTCAGAAATACCCCTGGTTTCGGGACGATTTCATTCACCCCGCCGCGTTCGAGAAGTGCTTACCGAAAGGCTCGCCTGGGGAGATTGATGCCGCGTTCGGCCAATCCAAAACCAGACCGGCGCGCTCGGGTCCGTAGCCATTCGAGTTTTTGCCGCCGATGAGCGGGCTGACGCAATTGATTTCCACGCGATTGGATTGAACGTGTATGGAGCTCGGCCCGGATTCGCCTGGCTTTTAAGGATGCGGGGTGGACCGATTGCGCCACTGGTTGCGGGCAAGAAGGTAGGCGCTGTGAAGAAGCCAGTCGCCTCGAGCGGGTACGGATTCGGACGCTAGCCCGGCACGCGAGGCCGCCGGCACCCACCCGCGCGCCCGCCGTAGCCGATTGTCCAACTCAGCCACCGGGCCCGCCGCCTAATTTGAGCCGTAGTGGCTAAAAAAAGGCGAGCGTCTCGCAGCCGACGCCGGCCTCAAAACGGTGCGACACGCGCCGATTTGCGAGGTCGATCACATGAATGGTCCCGTCGCCCTGGCAGGCGACGAAGAGCGCGCCATCATGAAAAGCGCCATCCATCGGCTGCTGCCCGACTTCCACCGTGGTCTGCTGACCAAAACTTGAGTCCATCAGCGTGGCTGTAGCGCTGCGCAGGCTCGTGACGAGGAGAATTTCGCCGTCCGGGCTATAGCGGGCGATCTGTGCCGGTTCCGGCACGCCATCAAGCGGCAGCGTCCTGATGATGGCGAAGCTCGCAGAGTCGATCAGCAGGAGCGCCGGCTCCTCGTCGTCGACCGCCACAAGAAACTTGCCGTCAGGCGAAATCGCCAAGCCAGCCAGCCGGTGCGGGGTCTCCACCTGGCGAACCAGTCTGCGTCCCGGCAGGTCGATCACCGAGATCGATGCGTCTTCTTCGTTCTCGGTAAACAGCCACCGCCCGTCCGGCGCGATGGCAAGGCGATGTGAGTTGGTGGAACCGGTTTCTATTGCACCGACAACCCGATTGCTGGTGAGATCAACGAGCGCGACCACTCCGCTGTTCTCGCAGGTGATGTAGAGCAGATCGTCGGGCCCGATCTGCAGGCCGTGTGGCGCCACATAAGGAGAAAGATCCACGTCAGCCACATGCCGGCGCGTCATCAGATCGACGACGGACAGCAAATGGCCAGGGTCGGGATTTCGGCCATGTATGCCATCCCCGTAGATGGGGACGTAAGCGGTCAAGGATTGCGGGGCGACCAGGAGCTCATGCGGCAGGCGTTCGAAATCGTCGAGAACACGCGCCGTCGTGTAGTTATTGGGGTCGAGGAAAAGCACTTTGCCCCCTATTTTGTCGACCGCAATCAATCCTCGAGCACTGTTCTTATTCATCCGAGCCTCCCGCGCTTAAGCCCCGGCTTCAGACCGCCGGGAATAGCCATAGCCGTCCGCGCGATGGAGAAGTTTGCAGTACTTGTCGTTGATTCCGTCGGCATTGCTCACCCTTGAAAGAGCCACCGGCACGAACGGCGAACGCGCCCGACGATAGGCCTTCTTGCCCTTTGGCACCGCACCCCGGTGCCGGTCTTAAAAGCCGCGAACGGACTTGGTGCGCCTGCAATGGCCGCGTGGGAAACCGTGTGGCGTAAGCGTTGTGCGGCCGTAATCCCCTCTTGCGCTCGCCTTTATTTCCGTTGACGAAATCTGCGATGAACGACCCCGCCTCGCCGACACAGGCGGCGCCGCGCGCATGGGTTTTTCGCAATGCCTTCTCGCGCGGGTGTAGTTGGTGCGGCCGCGGAACGAAGCCTCGAGCAGCAAACCCGTGTCCGCTCAGGCCTCGCACACCGCCCGGCGTATGGCGTTTGACGGTCCGCGGCGTCCCGTTGTCCGGTGCCCTGCCCGCCGATGCGGGCGAACCGTTCGTACACAGGCCGGCCGCGCCTCGCCGGTCGGTCGATCCTCGGCGGACCGGCGTTCCTTTGGATTATTGCGCGCCCGAGTCCGCTAACACCTTGTGAACCTATCCCTAACGCGAACAGCCCCGACGGGGCCGGGGCCATTCGCTTACGTTGGCTCAGTGCGCGTCGGCAGATACTCAATGCGCGAGCGGATCGGGCCGGATCTGGAAGTGCACGGCCATCGGCTTCATGCCCTTGCCGCCTTCTTGGAGCCATGGCACCCGGTCGCCGCTCGAAGCCCACAACCCGCGGCCTTTCCAACCGGCATTGGGATCATCGATACGGCCGTCCAGACCCTTGGCATAGAAGCCGGTCGGATACGGCACTTTGAGGAGGATCATCTTGCCGTCCTTGAGGGCGACGAG
>JASHYD010000150.1 GCA_030043175.1 Xanthobacteraceae bacterium
CTGCGTGTGACCCTGCGTCGCCGCCATCGCTTCGATCGCCGTGCGCACCACGTTGTTGAAGACGTCCTGCGCCGTCAGCGACCAGCCGGAGGTCTGGCAATGGGTGCGCAGCGACAGCGAGCGCGGATCGGCCGGACCGAACGGTTTTAGCAGCTTCGCCCACAGCATCCGCGCGGCGCGCAGCTTGGCGATCTCCATGAAGTAGTTCATGCCAATCGCGAAGAAGAACGACAGCCGCGGCGCGAATTGGTCGATCGTGAGGCCGACGCCAAGTCCGGCGCGCACATATTCGATGCCGTCGGCCAGCGTATAGGCGAGTTCCAGATCCGCCGTCGCACCGGCCTCCTGCATGTGGTACCCGGAAATCGAAATCGAGTTGAATTTCGGCATCCGCTCCGACGTGAAGGCGAAGATGTCGGAAATGATCCGCAGCGACGGGCCGGGCGGATAAATGTAGGTGTTGCGGACCATGAACTCCTTGAGAATGTCGTTCTGGATGGTGCCGGCAAGCTTGTCCGGCGCCACACCCTGCTCCTCGGCGGCGACGATGTAGAGCGCCAGCACCGGCAGCACGGCGCCGTTCATGGTCATGGACACGGACATGCGCTCGAGCGGGATGCCGGAGAACAGCGTGCGCATGTCGTAGATCGAATCAATGGCAACGCCCGCCATGCCGACGTCGCCGGCGACGCGGGGATGGTCGCTATCATAGCCGCGATGAGTGGCGAGATCGAAGGCGACCGACAGGCCTTTTTGTCCGGCCGCCAGATTGCGCCGATAGAAGGCGTTGGAATCCTCCGCCGTGGAGAACCCCGCATACTGGCGCACCGTCCACGGCTGGGTCACATACATGGTTGGATAGGGGCCGCGCAGATAGGGAGCGATGCCCGGGTATCCGTAGAGGAAATCAAGCCCGGCAAGGTCGCCGGGCCCGTAGATGCCCTTCACCGGGATACCCTCCGGCGTGAGCCATGTTTCGCCCGCTGCATCAGCGGCCATCAGCGGGCCGGTCGGCTCGGTAAATGCGATGGTGCCGAAATCGGGTATCTGGGTCATGGCACGCTCACGCTCGATGGCTGAATGAGCTGATATTTGGCTATGGCCGACCAGCTGTTAAAGGTTGCGACCGGCCATGCAAATCTCATTCCGAGCGCAGGGGGGTTAAGATTTGATGCGCCGCCGTCAGCATCGCGAGCAGGTCGCAGCCGACATGGATGAATGTGCCGACGCCGGCGGATCTGAGGATCGCTTCCAACTCTCCCGCGCGCCCAGCAAGGTATATGTGCCTGGCGCCGGCTTCGCGCAAAGCGCTTGCTACGGCGGCTGCTTGCGTGGAGTAGACGGCGTCTGATGAGCACAGGCATGCGATGCTGGCGCCGGATGCCTTGAACGAGGAGAGCATGTCGTCGCGGTTTGCAAAACCGTCGTTGGTGATGGCCGCGATGCCCCCGGCCTCGAACACGTTTTTGGCATAAGTCGCCCGGGCCGTGAAGTCGGTGAGGGTGCCGAGATTGGCGAGGAAGACCTTCGGCCGTGCACCGGTCCTTTCGAGTACGCGGTCGGAAGCGTCCCGCAGGGCTTCGAAGGGCTCGGCGAGACGTAGGCAAGGCAGGGCGCTCGCCGCTCCGCCAATCGATTGGGTCGAGGGAGAAGCAAGCAGCGCAGATGGCGCCAGCACCTCAACGGGCGCTTCCGTGATATTCGGAAACTCGCTCGTCCCGGTCAGCGCATCATGGCGTCGCGCAATCGCATTTTCCCGCTCGGCCCGAACGGCGGCCACCTTGCCCTGGATCAAGCCTTGCTCCAGGGCCGCCGCGGCGCCTCCTGCTTTCTCGATCTCCTGGAACAGCGACCAGGCGGTACCGCACAGTTCATCCGTCAGACTTTCAAATCCGCCGGCCCCTGCAGCCGGGTCGGCGACTTTGGCAAGATTCGATTCCTCCAACAGGATGAGCTGCGTGCTGCAGGCGATGCGCCGTGCAAACCCGTTCGGCAACCCGATTGCAGCAGTGTGGGGCACGACCGCGATGCTATCAGCGCCGCCGAGGGCGGCCGCGACCACAGCCACCGTGGCGCGCAGCATGTTCACGAACGGATCGCGCCGCGTCATCATGCGCCACGCTGTTTCCGCCGCAATGAATGCGGGTGCCGGGATCATCCCACAGGCTTCCTCGACGCGGGCCCAAAGCTTGCGCAAGGCGCGAAATTTCGCGGTGGTCAGGAACTGATCGGCATCCGCGGCAAGTCGAAGATAGATCATCCTCCGGGCGTCGGTGAGGGCGACGCCGCTCGCTTCCAAGGCGCGCAGATAGGCGAGCGCTGTTGCAAGCACATAGGCGAGTTCCTGCGCCTCGGACCCCCCGGCGTTGTGGACGACGCGGCCGTCCGCCGCCGCGAACGGGCCTTTGTAGCCTTGCATTGCCAGGCCGTTGATGCTGGCCGCGAATGCTGCGCTGTCGTCGCGCCAGCAAGGAGCGCTGTGGGGGGCCGCGGCGATATGGCCTAGCGGATCAAATCCGAAACTGATGTCGGCAGCGGCCGAAGGGACGCCGAGCCTTTGGACCATGTCCGGCAATTGCCGGGCCACATGCGCCGCATTGGGCCCGGGCTGCAGGTCGATTGCAACGCCGCCGCCGAGAGGTATTCCGTCAAGCAGGCGATCGAGTGGAGTGTTGTCATCAAGCCCAAAGCCGTATGCCCCGATCGCACCGGCGAACACCAGCGCGAGTCCGGTCGCGCCGTTGCCAAGATCGGACCGCGCCTGGGCGTTGGCAGCGGCAGGATCCGCAAAGTCGATGCGCTGGATGACCCGCCAGGGGGTCCCCGCCCTGTGGCCGAATACCGGCCGCGCGCCGATGTCGCGCTCGTAGAGCGGCGCAATGGCGATGCCGTCATAGCTTTTCGACATCAGCCGCGCTTCGAGGGGCGCGCCTTTGATCGTCCTCGATACGAGCGCAAGCCATTGCTCCCGGCTCGCCGGAGCAAATTCCGTGAATGTCGGTGCGCTGTCTCTGACCCTAGTATTGCTCATGGAGCTAAATTGGCACGTTCGGACTGCGAGGCCAATGGAGCGTTAGGTGGACGGGCGTTGGAGCGTCGATCGGTTTGAATTGCATACCCGCCGTCGCCAGGCTTGTTCCCGCGGCCGCCCCCGCTCGATCCTCCCCGGCGTGCGGAAGGGGCGGCACCGGGAGCGAAAAATAATCGATCCATGCCCGAGGCCCGCGAGAAGACGCCAAGCGCCTCACCCTGGGCGGCATCAAGTCGAGGCATCGAGCGCCGCCAGCTTCTCGATGCCGCCCGGATCGAGCCGGGCAAGCGCTTGCGCGATCGTGATGCCCTTGATCTTGCGATTTGGTGCAATCTCGGCGAGCGGCGCAAGGACGAAAGCACGCTCGAACAGATGCGGATGCGGCAAGGTCAGGTCCGGCTCCTCGACTTCAATTGCATCAAACGCGATGATATCGATGTCGAGAATGCGAGGGCCCCAGCGCCGTTCCTTGCTACGGTCGCGACCAAATATCGCCTCGACGGCGAGCGCGCGATCGAGAAGGGCGCGCGGCGTCAGCGTCGTTTCGACCGCGATCGCCAGATTCACGAAAGGCGGCTGATCGGTCAGGCCCCACGGCGGCGTCCGATAGTCGGAAGAGCGAGCAATCAGTTGCACCTCGCTGCCATCACATAATGCCGTTATGGCGTGGGCGAGCGTCGCTCGCACATCCCCCAGATTCCCGCCAAGCCCGAGGAGCGCCTCCGCCATCCTACTTCGCGCCTCACCGCGCTTCTCTTGCATCTATGGGGTTTGTTTCGACAGGCAGGGTCGTCTCCGAAATTTAGCGAGGCAAGGCGGTGAACGTCGCGCTCATGCGTTCGCCTCGATTGCTGCCATGACCCGCAGCGCCTGCACGGTGGCGGCGACATCGTGGGCACGGATGATCGCGGCGCCGTGCGTGACCGCAAGGAGATGGGCTGCGATCGATCCGCCGAGTCGCTGGTCTGGCGGCGTTGGCACCACCGCGTTGATGAGACGCTTGCGCGAGGCGCCAACCAGAAGCGGTAGGCCGAACGTTTTCAGGTGGTCGAGCCTCGCTATCGCAGTCATGCTTTGCTCGGCGGTCTTGCCGAAGCCGATGCCGGGGTCGAGGATGATGAGTTCGCGACGGATACCCGCGCGCGCGGCGATGGTGAGCGAGCGCTCGAAGAACGCCGTGATATCGTCCATAATGTCGATGCGCGGATCCGCGGCGTCGCGGTTGTGCATGACGATGACCGGTACAGCATAGCTTGCGATCACCTGCGCCATCTCGGGGTCGCGTTGCAGGCCCCAGACATCGTTGACGATCGCGGCGCCATGGTCGAGCGCCCAGGCCGCGATCGTCGCCTTCATGGTGTCAATTGAAACCGGCTGCCCCATCTGCGCTGCGGCCGGCAGCACGAATTCAAGGCGCCGCAATTCCTCTTCGGCCGACACCGCGACCCGACTGGGAGAGGGACGAGTGGATTCCGCGCCGATATCGACGATGTCGGCGCCCTCTGCGATCATTTGCGCGGCATGCGCGACCGCCGCGTCGGGTCGAAGGTAGGTACCGCCGTCCGAGAATGAGTCGGGAGTGATATTCAAGATCCCCATGACCAGCGGACGTTGCAGCGCCAGCAAGCTTGCGAGGGCGATTGCGTTGGTGCTCGACGCGGTGCCGGACGCGCCGGGGAAAGGCGAAGCGGCGATCATGGCGCTGATTTCTGCGGTTACGCCTGTGCTGTCAAGCGAAACTGCGCCGGTGTGTCGCGCTCTCAGGCGCTCCCTCGCTCGCGCGAGCGCCAGGAGGGTCCGGCGGACATGCTGAGCCTGTCATCGGCGCGCCGACGGCGGAAAAGTGGGCCTCGGGACCGACGAGACTTCCAGCTGCAATGCGCCCTAATAAGAAATCTTCACGGGCAGCTTCCTGGCGTGATCAATCCAGCGCCCGACTGTCTGCTCGGAGGGCAACAGGCGAACGAGCTTTCGTTGCAGGTTTGCCTCCGCCATCTTCCCGGCAAGCCGCGCCGGATTGCGGTACCTGAGTTCCCGGACGGTTACGACGCCCGCAGCTTCCAATAGTTCGGCGTATTCCGGTCCGACGCCTTTGATGCGCATGCGATCGATGAAATTAGCAACCCGGAGCAACTCGTCCTGATCGATCTCTGTTTTTTCCGCAAGCATCTGGCGACCTTTGAGACTCTTCGCAGTCTCAAGGAGCTTTTCCGTTGTGCGAATTCCAGCTTTCTTCATCTTGACCGCAAAGCCTGGCGCAAGACAGCCGTCGAGTTCAGAGATTGAGGAAGGCATGATTCGATACCCCCAAGCCCGGCTGGCTTATTCAAATAAATTGGCTGAGACCTGGAATGGCTTCGATG
>JASHYD010000151.1 GCA_030043175.1 Xanthobacteraceae bacterium
CCTTAGCTCATAGCGGCTCCGACGAACGATCGTTCAGCCGCGGAGAAATCTCGTGCCGAAGAGGGCCGCCGAATACCACAAAAAAGCTTCCGAACATCTTGCACATGCGGCGCACGATCACGAGCAGGCCGCCAGAGACGACGAAATCGGACACCACGAGGCGGCCGTGCTCGCCGCTCAAACGGCAAGCGGCCATACGATTCATGCTAGAGCGCTCGTTGAAAAGGCATTGAAGGCCCATGTTGAGCACATTCATCTGCGGATGGGTGAGATCAGTCATCGTGCCAAGAACATGCTCACTCTTGTGGAGGCGATCGCCCGTCAGACTGCGGCTCATGCCCCTGAAGATTTTATCGGGCGCTTCTCCGAGCGCATCCAGGCGCTTTCAGCCAATCAGGATCTGCTTGTTCGGAACGAATGGCAGGGGGTGCATGTAGAGGACTTGGTGCGGGCTCAACTCGCACACTTCGTTGACCTCATTGGTTCTCGCATTGCCGTGCGCGGCCGCAGGCTGCGCCTGAGAGCGGCTTCCGCGCAGGCCATCGGGCTCGCAATCCACGAGCTTGCCACTAACGCTGGAAAATACGGCTCGCTCTCGACGGAAAGGGGCCGCGTCGATGTCTCTTGGGGGATCGCCGACGGCACCCTCACCATGCGCTGGACCGAGCGCGAGGGGCCGCCCGTCTCCGTGCCTCAGCGACGCGGGTTCGGCACCACAGTCATGGAAGCGATGACGGAGCGCAGTGTGGGCGGCGCGGTCGGTCTCGATTATGCTCCTGGAGGCCTCACCTGGCGTTTAGCCTGTCCCGCAGCGAATGCGCTCGAGAGCCAACCTTGAGATTGCGAAAGCGCTCAAGATTGGCGGCCCAACCGAACGGCCGTTGGGTTTGCAGCCACAAAATTCCTACAATCGCAACGAGCGTCAGCCACACGAAGCCGCGGGGTCCGGGATGAGTTCACTTGTCATTCGCGACGGCGACGCCCGGCCCCCCGGGTTGATAGCCCACAGCCCAGGGCACGAAGTGATGTTAGCGATGTTCGATGGTGAGCAGATATGAGAGGGCCGCAGCACCTGGGGGTCGGGGCCTGCTCTGAGTTGCAAAGCACCGCCAAGCCGGGTTAGCACCAATACATTGACAGATGGATAATCGGACAAAGGACTGCGATTTATCTCTTTTGCATTTTCGGCCTGATTTTTTTCGGGTCCAGCACCAAGTTCTTTTTTGATTGTTTGACCAAGCCTTTTGATTTTCAATACGCGCGGCTGCAATCGTGCCTCGCCGCATTGGCAGCCAAATAGAGCGGCCTGCACATAATAACAGGCAATGTGACCCCGACCCCAGGCCCATCAAACCCAAATTGCCCCGGAGGTCAGGGCCACATGCCCACCCAGCCCCACTAAGACCAATAAACCACATAATCGGGAACGGAAAGTAGGCTACAGCCGATTATTGTCACACTGTGGCAAACACGACACATATCTGGCTAAACCGTGCCAGGAGGGCACGAGCGCGTCTTGATCTTGGCGTGAAATCGGTGCCGCTCTGCCACAGGATAAACGACCTTACTTCCACCTCTCATCCAGATCGGGACCGTTTGTATGGTCTCCCGCTCCATACGCTGGGTTTTTGAACTTATAGATTTGTGGGAACGGTGTGGGAGGTTCGACTGGCCCCGATCAATGGGGCCATTTTCTTTTCGTGTGGCCCCCAATGGTCCGAATGCACGGATTATGCGAGGAGGAGGGATGAGTGGCGGCTCAGACCCGAGCGAAAAGGGGATTTCGTTAGGTGAGAGCCGCCGACCTTGTGGCCAAAAGGATATAGTCCCTTGCCCGAGTTTCGCTGTGCAACTGCAGTTTAACACCTTCCGTCTTTGATCGCCGATACTCCATGCTGGAATAATCACGGCTGCGCATCAAGTTTGGCGGCAGTCACTGCTACATTCATTGGCATAGAGATTGCGCCCGGTATGGCGCACGGCTAGCTGTTCGCGTTCAACATTGTTTGTGAACGCTCGTTCGCCCTACTGGCGCGCTCTCTAGCTTCCTGAGTGCGTTCATGGAGTCTCGGGTGTGGACGAACCCCGCGGCGCACTCGCTCAGGTGCTAAGAACTGGCCACAGATGGTAGGGACTACTGAATTGGCCCTGATCGGTTGAGCTATCGCTGAAAGTTGAGCTATCGCTGAAGCGCGAATCGGAAAGTCGGCATATCGTGGGGGTGCAGCCTCCCATTCTCCGTGGAAGGAACGATACGCCGCGTCCAACGATAACGTTTCCAAGCTGATTCAGCGAGGATTGCGCGGCGGTCCTCAATGGCCTGGCTTACCCCATGAACCAGCCGGCCCATTGCGATCTTGCGGCGCTGACGGGGACTCGCCGAGATCAATCGGCGGCTGATCGGGAAGGAAGGGTCGCTGCGACGCGGACTGCGGTTGAGGGCGTCCCGATGGCGCACCGGGCAGCGTGTTTGGATCCGGGGGGCCGTCAGCCGCCCTTCCCCAGGGACCTGCCTGCGCGTCGTTCGGCGCGGACTGCCCCTCCTCTGGATAGCTATCTGCCTGCGTTGCTGCCGGGCCCGGCAGCGCCAGCGGTCCGGGATCGTGCCCGCCCATCACCTCGACCAGCGCCTTGATGCGCGCCTCGATCGATGGATGAGTCGAAAACAGGTCGGTGAATTCCTCGCGCGGATTATCGACGCACATTTCCATGACAGCGGAAGTCGCACCTTGCAGCTCGCCGCGGCCCTCGATCTTGCGCAGCGCCAGAATCATGGCGTCAGGGTTTTTGGTGAGCTCAACCGAGCCGGCGTCGGCAAGGAATTCCCGTGATCGCGACAATGCAAACCGGATCACGCTCGAAAGCAGCCAGGCGATCGCGATTAGCACGATTGCGATTGCGACGGCGATGAAATTTCCGCCCGAGCCACGCTCGCCTTCGCCATCGCTCGAGCGCCGGCCGCGAAAAGGCGTGTAGAACCACAGGCGGAAGAACAGCTCGGCAAAGAACGCGATCGCACCCGCGATGATCACCGCAATGATCAGCAACCGCACGTCGCCGTTGCGAATATGCGTAAGTTCGTGGCCGAGCACCGCCTCAAGCTCGGCGTCATCGAGTGTCGCCAGAAGTCCGGACGTCACCGTGACGGCATATTGCCTCTCGTTCATGCCGGTCGCGAAGGCGTTGAGTGCGTCGCTTTCCATGACCTTGAGCTTCGGCATGGTGATGCCGCGCGAGATGCAGAGGTTTTCAAGGAGATTGTAGAGGCGCGGCTCCTCGGCGCGGGTGACTTCGCGTCCGCCGGTGACGAGATCGATCATCTTTTGGTGGAAATAATAGGCGATGACGATCCACACGACGGTCCCAACGGTCGCCAGCGGGGCGGCAGCGATGAGATCCTGCCACGCCTTGCGCGCGAGATATTGCAGCGAGGCATTGTAGGACATCGCCTCGCCAATGAGCGCGCCCGCATAGACCAACAGGTATACGAGCGCGAACAGCCCAACCAGCAGGGCAATCGAACGCCGCTTGTTAGATTCGATGTGGCTGTAAAGCCCGTAGGCCGCCATGGCTAAAACTTCACCTGCGGCGCCTCCGCAAGAGTCTTGCGCTCCTCCCCGAGATCGAAAAATTGCTTGGACGTGAATCCGAACGAGGCCGCAAACAGCGCTGCCGGGAACTGTGCGATG
>JASHYD010000152.1 GCA_030043175.1 Xanthobacteraceae bacterium
CGGGGCCCAAAGGCCTCGACGAAATCGACCCGCGGCCTG
The DNA here is from genome assembly GCA_030043175.1 of Xanthobacteraceae bacterium. The sequence goes on from JASHYD010000152.1 coordinate 40, forward strand.
TCAGATGCAACCGGCGCGATTAACTACCGATAACGGATATTCTCGTTCCTTATCGGCCTTCGGCGCTGTGAGCCTGTCTCCCATGCGGCGCTGGTCGGCAGCTTTGTGGGGTACACCGGACGTGCTGGCAACGTAGTCTGAAAGGCGGCACTTGACCCAGAGCTGACCTCGCACATAGGGATGCTGGAGGAGGTCGTCGAGCAGCTCGCGTCGCGGCGCGGCAAGCCAATCCTGATCGGCAACATCTCCCGATTCTGAACCGGCTTGGCAATTCCGGCGCCCGCCGCCGCCGATCGCCGAGCGGATTGATCTAAGGAGCTTCGAGATTTGCGGGATCGAGCGGCCTCCCAGCAATCCATACAGCCTGGATTTCGTCATAGGCCTCAACCAAGTCCAACGGCGAATGACCCAGCAGCACAAGATTGGCACGCTTGCCGACTGTGACCGTTCCGATTTTATCTTCTAGGCGGAAGGCCTTCGCATTGCTAAAGGTAGCGGCCTCGAAGATCTGCCGGAGACTCACTCCGGCGGCGGCCAGACGCTGCATCTCAAGATAGCCATTGAGTCCCGACAAGTTTCCGAGGGTGGGACCGGAGGGACTATCAGTTCCGAAAAGGAACCGCGCGTCGTGTTCGGCCAAGTACTTAACGGTGAGATTTCCGCGCCGCAGGGGGCCGCGTTCGTATGCCTCCCGCATGCGTTCGTCCGTTTCGCCTTGTGCCAGATCGCGCTTGTACCACTGAGCGTCCGCGCTACGATACCAGGCCAGCAACGGCCCGGGAATGACGCGCCGCACGTCCGGACGGTCCAGGTAAGCCGGCTCGAACAGCAACTTGAGCCCACCGATCACTTGCAGCGTAGACTGGTATCCAATGGAACGCTCGACGATCCGATCCAGCAATACCCGGATCTGGGGCGGCAGCGTCTCTGCATTGTCGAGGGCACCCCAATTCCACATCCCATGGGCCAAGATGGACACGCCGGCATCTACACCGAAAGTTTGAGCCTCGAAGCTGTTCGCGTGCAGCAGCACTGGCAGGCCCGCTTCACCCGCCGCCAAAACGACGTTCTGGACCAACGGCAAGCTCGGCACCGGGAGGTTGCGATCACGTCCGTATCCGCGCTCAAAGTAGGTCTTGATGCAAATGCCGCCCTGGCCGCGGATGCGTGCCACTGCGGCCCGAGGTGAGTGCTCGGCCCGATCGAGCGAATCGGGAAATAGCTCGGGATGGGCAGGGTCGAATAGCGTACTAGGATAGACGAGCGGTCGGTAAGCTGGCGGCACGAAGCTGTAAGGGTAACCGTTGGGCACCGACAGACCGCCTCCGCAGTCGTAGATGTCGGGATGTTCCGGCGCGTCGCGTATGGCCTCCAGCGCCTTTGGGTCCGGGACGTTCACGTTGATCAACGTGGTGTATCCGTAGCGCAGGTAAGACCTGGGCGCCTGCCTCAGGTAGGCCGCTGCCAGTTCCGGCTGTTGGCCCCGCATAAGTCCGGGAATCGATTCCAAATGGACATGGGAATCGATCAGGCCGGGGATCAGGAACCGACCCTCCGCACGGATGATGCTTCCAGATTGTGCGGCATTTCCCGGAAGCGCGTCGGTCACCGCTGCAATCCGATCCCCCTCGATCAGCACATTCAGCACGCGTCCGGCGTCCTGCCGCTCAGGCGAGATCACCGTCGCGCCGACGATCCAGATACGTGGCGGGTCCGCCGCGGCAGGGCCTTGAAGGGAAAGCAGGAATACAAGCGTCGCCGCCCAAAGCGGGGTGGCCCGCAGATTAGCTGCTCCCATCGGGATGGCGACGCAGCGACGCCGGAACGGCGAGTGGCTAGAAATTCTGGTGTTCGCCCTGGCGCTCATGATTTTTCTCCCGTGATGGCTTCTCGTTGAGCCAGTTTCCGTGATCAAGCGACTGCCCCGTTCCAAAGCATGAAACGCGGCGGAATGCTCACCACGGGCGATCGCTGGCGAAAACTAGGAATCGCCCTTTTCCTTCACACCAGTGAGAGTGGGGTGGCCGGCGACTGCCGGGTTTGCTTGGGGGAGAGGGTGCCCTAGCGGTCGCAGCCACCCCGTGGAATTCACTGCGCGTCGGCCTGAATGCCGATGAAAGCGCCGGCCGCGGCGGACATAAGAACGCTATACATGATTGCGCCCTTACTTTTTGATGTTGACCACGTTGTCGATGACTTGAATTGAATCAGACCCGCGGGTTACGATTGCCTCCCAAGTCCCTTCCCCTTTCGCTCCCGCATAACGGCCCTTGCCGCCGATCACGGTCGAAGTGCCCTTTTCCGTAGTTGGATTACCGAACTTTATTGTTCCAGTAAACGAAGCCCATAACTCAGAACCATCGGCGAAAGTAGTAATGCCATAGCCGTTGGTAGTTCCGTTAGGAGGCGTGGAGTCGTATGTGGCGACCACGACGCTTGTGCCCGCTATGCTATTATCAGGAAAAAACACAATCCCTACTAAACGGGAAATCCCCATGACATGCCTATCAACGTCACCAACTTGTTGATTTTGGTTCGACGTGGCATGTTGCACGAAGCGGTATTTCAACGTCTCATCGGCTTTCGCAGGTACCCCCAAAATGCCCGCGAGGGCGCAAGCGAGAACAATGCGACGCATGATTTCCTCCCTTTATTGTCTGTCAAACACCCTAACGCCATGATACGGTTGATTATTTTTGACACCCTCGTAAGTGCCAGTAAAGGTCTTGCCGGGAACAATCACTCCCTGGAAAACCTCCACCACTTTTCCATTTTTGAACGGACACCATTTATCGTGTTGCCAACCCGTGTGAAAGCGTTTGAGTCATACTCATCTACCCCCGTTACCGGGTATGGTTTTCCATCGTAGATATGCTTTAATGTGCCTTTGAACGGATGTCCTTGATCATCAACGCCTTCGAAGGTGTTAATAAAATTTCGCCCCTCTCCGATGAAAGTCATCGTCCAATTTTTTGCAACTTGGTCAGTGGTTGTGGATTTTTCAGGATTGTATTTCCACGTCCCAATCAGCGGATCGACGCCTTGTGTCGTAGTGCCTGGATTGGCTTGCGCCAATAAGTCGGCCGCATCGCGTCGAAGCTGCCGCGATTGCTCTAATAGCTCCTTTGCAGCGCGTTCCAGGTTTGGATTATGCCAATATTGAGTGTTTGGAATATCGCCTGGCAGGCCCCCGACTGCCGGCGGAACGGTGGCCGGCGATGGTGTTCCGTCGAGCGCGTTCGCTGGCACGGCAAGAACACCCGCGAGGGCGCAAGCGAGAATAATGCGTGACATGATTTCCCCCTATTGCCTGTCGTACACATAAAGAAAATGGTACGCCTGATTGTCCTGGTCGATACCCTCTTCGTTAAACGTATAAGTCTTACCGGGAACAATCACTCCTTGCCCAACTGCCACTGCTTTCCCGTTTTTGAAACGGATGGAGTTTATGGTGTTGCCGATTCGAGTGTAGGCGGTCGACTCATAATCAGGATTGCCCGTCGTCGGATGA
>JASHYD010000009.1 GCA_030043175.1 Xanthobacteraceae bacterium
AAGGTCAGGCCGAGGCGCAGATCGACCCTCAGCCAGGTTCTTGCGTTTTTGTTGAAACAGTCGAGGGACGGATGCGACGGGCAAAGAATGGCGGGGAAGGCTACGGCCTCTTTCTCCCGGAGGGGTCGTCGATCTGGTACTGGCGGCGCCAGTACAAAGGTCGCAAGCTTGGAGGATCGACGGGCGAAACTGGCCGCGCTCTCGCGCTCCAGGTAGCCAAGGAACAATACAAGGCGGCCGTCGGGCAGATCGATGTCGAGATCGAGAGCGGCCGAAAGCCGATGACGCTCGGCCGGGCGAACGAACTCTACGTGAGCGAAGTCATCAGTGGTAAGCCATTCGAGGTCATGGTGATACGGGAACTGGCCTGGATCGAAAGCATCCTCGGAGCTGACACGTTCCTCCACGATATTACGCAGACGGAAATCACCAAGGTTCGCAATGAGCGGCGTGTGATGACGACGAAGCGCCGCGCCGGTAAGGATCAACAAGGCCGGCCACTCCAAAAGCTTATCTCTCATTCGACGGTGAACCGCACCCTGCAGACGTTTCGCGCTGCACTCTACCATGCGCGCGATGACCATGAGGCGTTCATTAAGCCGAATCTCAAGTTCGGGATCACCAAGGAGGAGGTGACGAAGCGCGAAGTGAGCGAGGCCGAAGAAACCGTGCTCCTCGAAGTGTTGCGGGAGGATTTTCATGACATATTCGCGTTCGCATTGCTTTCCGGAATCCGCGAGACCGGATTGTGTACTTTGGAGCGTAGCAAGGTGGATCTCGCCAATGCGCAGATCACGTTCCAGAGCAAGCGTCACCGGGGCGACCCGCCCGGCTTCGTCCGCTGGGAAACCCAAGCGATCGGCCCTCTTGAATTGGCGCTGCTCGCCGACATCGTGGCTGCAAGGAACCATCCGAAATATATCTTTACCTACGTGGCGCGGGGCGAGAAGGGCGGCAAGGGCGGGACCGGCAAGGGCGGCGTGTTCGAGAAGGGCAAGCGCTATCCGATCACGGTCGAGGCGCTGAAGACTCGCTGGCAGCGCGACAGGGCCAAAGCGGCGCTGGTCCTGCCGTCTGTCGCCAATATCAGGTGGCATGATCTGCGCGGTACGTTTGGTTCGCGTCTGCTGCGAAAGACCCGCAATCCCGCTTGGGTCCAGAAGGCGCTCGGTCATACCAGCATCAATACGACGATGCGCCACTACGCCCATGTGCTGAACGATGACGTGCGCCAAGCGAAGGCCGAGATGCAAGGTGCGCAGACGACATCGCCGGCCGTACAAAAGTTGCAAGGAAGGTTGCAAGGTCGGCCGAATCTGAAAGTGGTGGGGTAGGCTATATCATTGATTTTGTTTGGCGCGCTCGGACGGATTCGAACCGCCGACCCTCAGATTCGAAGTCTGATGCTCTATCCAGCTGAGCTACGAGCGCGTCCAGGTCGGCGTGATGGCCTGCTTTACAAAAGGCGACCGCGGGGGTTCCCGACGTGCAACAGCGGTACCGCGGTGGCAACCCGTATAGCGCATTTCGCCGTGTCGATGCCAGGTTTTTTCGCAGCAGGTGGTGGTGTCCGATGTAACCATGGAGAGCAGGTGAGTGATTTCTCATCCCCCGCCGCCGACCGCGACGTCGTCTGCGGTGCCGGCGTGCTGGGCCTTGACCTTCCTCCGGCCCTGGTTCAGGTGCCGGATTTTGGTGAGCGATTTGGGTCTACCAAGCCAGCGATCTGCGCACTAACAGCTTTGTCGAGCTCTGGCGCGACCAATGACGCAAGTCGGCACTGACCAGAGCCGCCATTGAAGTGGGTAGGCAAGTTCTGGGCTTTACATCCTCGAGTTCCCGACGCAACTGCCGCACCGCCTCGGCAGAATAATGGTGCTGAAATTCGGTCACCCTGCTCCCCCGCAGCGCGCCTTTGCCCAGCCCACGAGTCAGCAACGACTTGTTGAAGCAAGGACGGTGACGTGGTGGGGCCTATTCTCAGCGGCCGCGCAGTCTAACCAGCCGCGGGGCACGCCGTGCGCCCCGATGAGCGACCATAGGGTTACCCACGCGTGCGTCCGCTTAGCCCGAACCCTCCGGTTTAGCGCTGCGACCGATCGCAAATTGACCGACAGGGCCTTCGACGTGGAAGTCGATCCCAGTCATCTTTGCGAACAGATCGATATCGGAGATGCCAATCGCACATCCGCCGAGCCCTATGTCAGTTGCCACCATATAGAGCGTTTGGATCAACACCCCGACATCCTTGAGAATCAGCGAATAGGCGATTGAACTGTATTTCCAGGAAACCCGACCAAAGCGGGCCGCGATGGTGATCAGGATCTGGGGGGCTGGCGCGTCCATGGCGAATGCGGCGCCCGCGAGCAGCGCTTCGAGCTCGTGCGTGCGAGCGCTGATTGGCACCAGCGCGTGTCCGCCGGCATCGTAATGGTAGAATCCTCGATCAAGCCCTTCACATTTGTCGACCGCAAGGTAGAGCTCGAGCGCGTAGCTCGATCCGGCCGACGGATAAGGCCTGGCGGCGTATTCGACCGCGGGGCCCCCATCGCCGAAGTTGATCTCCTTCTTCGATCTTGCCAGCACCCGCGCCGTGCCGTCGAGAAACTGCGAAAGCTCCGCGAGCGTGATCGGTCGCTCGTCATCGAAGCTGCGCGTCGAATGCCGTTCACACATGAGCCTTGCGAGCGGCGAGATGGCCTGCGAAGTCGCACTCAAGAATTTGGAGAGATCGATGCTTGCTCCCGGCCACCTGGGCCGCACTGCCGGCAGCGGCGACGTCACATCCGCATACGGATAAACTCCGCCCAGTGGGTTGGCGTGTCGGCCCTGCGTGCTGCGCGTGTGGAACAAAAAATCGTGAAAGTCCCAGAGGAGGAGATCGTGGTCGCCCTCAGTCGTTCGCCGGCCGCTATCGTGAGCGTCGACCTTGAAGAGAATCTGGCAATCGGTGAGGAGGGCGAGAAGCTCGACCCCCGGAAAACCGTCCTGCCGGCAAAGCTGTTTAATTTGTTGCGGTGCAGAGAGTGTGGCAATAGCGGCCGCGATCTTCGGATCGCAAATCTTGAACAACGC